>CAZAJB010000256.1:0-1597 GCA_964485345.1 uncultured Clostridiaceae bacterium | reverse complement strand
CATGCTTTGGACCAGGCTTTAAACGCGCTCTGTCTGCATGAAGAGGTGTGCAGGAACGAGAATTGTCCCGTGGGTTATTGCAGGCGGCTGATTAAGGAGGAGCTGTACCCAGGTAGCGCTGGGATTAAAGGCCCTAAACGTTCCCTGGTGCGACAACCTTATGTAAAGAAGGGCCAGGTTTTTGATGCTGAGAGGGTGGCAGAAGTGTTGCGACTCTTAGAGAGGGCCAATCTTAGCCCAGAGATTTATAGAGAGCTGAAAGCGAACTTCGAAAAGCTGAAATGATAATCTAAGGAGAGTTAATCTTCTCCGAGGATGCGGATTTCCGGTTCCAGTTGGACTTCATAATTCTGCCAGATCGTTTCTTGAATGCTAGCGATGAGATCTAAAAAATCACGGGCCTTTGCTTCACCAGTCTTGATGATGAAGCCCGCGTGTTTTGTGGATACTTCAGCCCCGCCAATGCGAAGGCCCTTTAGACCAGCTTCCTCAATGAGTGGGCCAACATAGTGGCCCGGTGGCCTTTTGAATGTACTGCCTGCGCTAGGGTATTCCAGGGGCTGTTTACTCCGCCTCTGGTTTTGAAAATCATCCATTTTCGCCTGGATCTCTTGCTGCTCGCCAGGGACGAGTTGGAGCTCCACTTCGGTCACGATGGCGTTTTTGGTCTCCCCTTGGAAGCGGCTAGAACGATAGGAAAAGTAGAACTGCTCACGGCTCCAGCGCTGTGGTTGTCCGTCTTGGACAAACTCTATGCTTTTGATTAAGGGTCCAATTTCTCCGCCATAAGCGCCGGCATTCATAAATGTGGCGCCTCCTAGACCACCAGGTATACCCACCGCGAACTCCAGGCCGCTTAGATGGTGAAATAGGGTTAGTTTACTCAAGGATCCCAAGAGGCACCCTGCCTGGGCCGTGAGGGTGGTACCGTTCACACTGGCGTGAGCGAGGGGGTGGGCAATTTGCACCACAACTCCCCGAATGCCTCCGTCTCGAATTAGTAGATTTGTTCCGTAGCCGATGATCGTTACCGGCAAATCATGTTCCAAGGCAAAACGCTGTGCTTGGGCAACTTCGTCTATGGACTTAGGCTGAATGAAGAAGTCAGCAGGTCCTCCTACCCCAAGTGAAGTGACCTTAGATAGAGGGTAATTGTTAGTAAACATGGTCATGCCTCCTTGCTGAGTACGTTGCACCCAGCTGGGATGTTTCATGGCGACTACATGTCACTTCTGAAACGTCCATCTTGCTATATATTCTAACACAAAACGCTAGTGTGGTCTGTTTTGATTTATAAATGTGGTGGGATGTAGCCAATAATCCGTCACCTTTGAGGAGCTCCAAGCTACCCCATTGCTGCGGGGCCAGGCGTTGGCCGGCAAATCCTCTTTGCGCATCTCAAAGTGGAGATGGGCAGCGAAGCGATCGTTAGGTCCTCGACCTACGGTGCCGATGGGTTGACGGCGTGCTACCAATTCTCCCTTGGTGACCCAACGTTCATCGAGGTGGGCGTATTGCGACCACACAAAGTTTTCGGCTGAAATAGCGTGTCTGATCAGGATTACATTACCTAAGGCGGTGTTCCATCCGGAGAAAA
>CAZAJB010000255.1:0-1606 GCA_964485345.1 uncultured Clostridiaceae bacterium | reverse complement strand
TTGACTTATCTGCCTTGTTTACGTTCAACAGAACCAGGGGCATGAAATTTCTAAGAGCCTCATACTATCTCCCCAACTCAATTACGGCAGCTTCAGTAGGCCTCTTATTTAACTTGTTATTCGATGGGGATAAATCGGCTGTCAATCACATTCTACTCATGTTTGGTATCGAGGGTGCTCCGTTTGGCTTTTTCGAAAATCCAGTATTTACATCTTCTATTGTCTCGTACATTCAATGGTGGATGTGGTTCGGTTACACTACGGTGATTGTCATGGCTGGCATGACAACGGTGGATGAGCATGTATATCAGGCAGCTATGATAGACGGTGCCACAAAAGTTCAGACCTTTACCAATATAACTATGCCGCTCATTAGGCCTACACTTATCTATATAACAATTACCTCCATCATAGGTGGCATGCAGCTTTTCGATGTGCCGGCGACACTCACCAATGGTTATGGGGATCCGCAGAAAGCTATTTTGACAACCTCCATGTACATGTATAATCAAGCGTTCAGGAGCCATAACTTCGGATACGGCTCTGCTATTTCTATTGGACTATTTGTAATCCTAGCTCTCCTCAGTGTTCTGGTTTTCTTGTTTATGAAGAAAAAGGGTGGTGTTTACAGTGAATAAAGTTAAACACCTGACTTTAAAGATCTTTGTGTATGCATTTTTGGCCCTACTGCTGCTATTGAGTATTGTCCCCTTCTATCTGATGATCGTCAACAGCACACATTCTAGTTTCGACATCGTCACTCGGCTCAATCTTTGGATCGGAGGCAACCTGAAAGAGAACTACGAAACCATGCAATCGAGTGTGAACATTTGGCAAGGCTTCACCAACAGTCTTTGCATTTCGATTTCCTTCACTTTGCTTACGGGTTATTTCGGTGCACTGACGGCCTATGGTTTCGCTAAGTATGATTTTCGTGGTCGTGAAGTCCTCTTCTGGATAGTTCTGGGGTCGATGATGCTTCCTACGCAGTTAGCCGTCATTGGGTTCTATCAGCTAAATGTGAAACTCAGACTTATTAACTCGTTTGTACCCTTTATTATCCCCGGAGTTGCTAATGCTACAGCAGTGTTTTTCTTGCGGGGTATTATCGAACAAGGCATACCAGATTCGATGGTTGAAGCAGCTCGAATTGAAGGATGTTCCGAACTCCGCATCTTCAATCGCTTTGTTTTGCCTTGTATTTTGCCTGGCGTGGCCACAATGTGTATTTTTGGCTTTGTTTCTAGTTGGAATAACTACCTTGGCCCACTTGTCATCATGACAAGTAACAGTAAATATACGATGCCGATCTTGATTGCAGCCATCAAAGGCCTTTATCTTACCAACTATGGGGCAATGTACTTGGCGATTGCAATTTCAGTGGTTCCAATCATGGTTGTGTACGCTTTTTTATCCAAGTATATCATTAACGGTCTTACAGCCGGAGCGAATAAGTAATTCGTCTAACAATCGAACTGGAGGGAAGCGAGATGGAATGCGGTGGCCACCGTCCTTCGCGCGAACGCGGGCATCCAGAATGAGGTGCGGGAAGCCACCTTCGGAGGCCCCCTTCTCCCGATGCTGGGAGAGGGGGTGGCGCGTAGCG
>CAZAJB010000254.1:0-1620 GCA_964485345.1 uncultured Clostridiaceae bacterium | reverse complement strand
GTTGAAATTAGCACAAGTCATGGAAATTTATCAACAATAGGTTAGAGGTGTCTGCCCATAGAGCCATCTGGTTTGAAAGCAAGTCGCATCATGTATTTTGGAGCGATATTCCACAATCAATGATTTTTCTGTGAAGTCCGATTACGTCCTACTTGACACTACTTACAGCGAAATTTGTCCAGCCAGTAGCTCGACCAGAATACTAGCGAGAGGGAGGATATTGCTGCTATGAAAAAGGGTTCTTTGTACACCAGGCAATACAGCAATGTTTTTCACGAGTTGGGCTATTCCCAAGCGGAAATTGACGCCAGGGTCGAGCAAACGTTTCAGACCATGTTTTACGGCAGTGAGGAGGAGCGAATTTATCACCCGGTTGGCGATGATATGGCCTACATGGTTGATACAGGTAACATTGACGTGCGTTCAGAAGGAATGTCCTACGGGATGATGATGTGCGTCCAGCTCAACCGGAAAGACGAATTTGATCGCCTGTGGAAATGGTCCAAGACCTTTATGTACCATGATGACGATACGGATCAGAAGGGATATTTTGCCTGGTCTTGTCAATTAGACGGAACTAGAAACTTTGAAGGGGCTGCGCCAGATGGCGAAGAGTTTTTCGCCATGGCCCTCTTTTTTGCCGCCAATCGCTGGGGTGATGGCGAAGGAATCTTCAACTACTCGCAAGAAGCCCGCACCATTTTGCGCGACTGCGTCCATAAGGGCGAAGAGCCTGGCACCGGTCATCCAATGTGGGATCCAGAAACGAAGCTGATCAAGTTTGTGGCCGAATGTGACTATACAGATCCATCCTATCATTTGCCCCATTTCTATGAGCTGTTTGCCCTGTGGGCTGACGACAGAGATCGGTCTTTCTGGCAAGCAGCCGCCGCGGCCAGTAGGGCCTATCTAAGACGGGCCTGTAACTCCGTAACAGGCTTAAGCCCCGAATGTTCTGAGTTTGATGGTACGCCTTTGCGTAGATATTGGAGGGGAGGCTATCGCCGGGATACATATTATTCCGATGCTTATCGTACGATCGCCAATATTGCCATGGATTACAGTTGGTTCAGCCAGGACCTGGAGAACGCAGAGGATTGGCACTGTGAGATTGCCGGTAAGTTGCAGTACTTTTTCTGCCATACTGTTAAGGATTGGCCTGACGGCATCTATGAAGTAGATGGCAGGGTTAATCCGGGTCAAGCCCTGCATCCAGTGGCGATCATAGCCACAAATGCCCAGGCCTCGTTAGCGGCCAAGGGTCTCTATTTTGAAGAATGTGTGCGCAGATTGTGGGATACACCCCTTAGACAGGGCAAAAGGCGTTATTATGATAACTGTCTTTACCTCTTTGCCATGCTGGCGCTGAGCGGAAAGTATAGGATCTATCTTGACTAAACTTGCTTCCCTTTCTTCTCTTCAAGCTATTGCAGCACTATTTATGGTCAAGCGGCGTTATGTCTACCAAACATCTACTGTGGCTGTGCCTTGGAGAAAAGAGCGAAAAAGAGTGGGGATGTGTAATGAATTGTGGGTTCCTTCGTATAGAAAGATAAAGTGAAGTGTTCAGGAGGATTGTGATGGATACGGACAGGAAAGACGAAACAAAGAAACTTGCTG
>CAZAJB010000253.1:0-1658 GCA_964485345.1 uncultured Clostridiaceae bacterium | reverse complement strand
CAGGGTCTATCAAGTACGGACCCTGAGTTATGATCAAAGGGTATTGGTTCGCTTAGGTCCTAGCCAGCGACAAGTTGCGGTTCATCTGCCCTTAGAGGCGGATTTGCAGATAGGAGATGAACTCTTCTTTTCGGGAACGATCAGCCGACCTCGCCAGGCGCCCAACCCCGGCGTGTTTTGCTATCGTCAATATCTTCGCCGCTTAGCTGTCTTTGGCGTGTGTTATCCTGACATCTATGAGGTGAGAAAAGGAGCCCCTACATTACTTACCACCGTTAGGTTGGTTTTGCGGAACAACATCGTGAACCATGTTCAAGACCCGGGTCTGGTCTTAGCCCTAGTTTTAGGCGAACGGGATCAGCTGGGTAACGAAAGCCAAGAGATCTGGAGGCAACTGGGGATTTCGCATTTGCTAGCCATTTCTGGGATGCACGTGGGCTTCGTGGCTCTGGGCTTAGGACTCATCGTCAAGCGTTTGCCACTTAGGCCATTAGCCAGACTGCTGGTGATTCAGGGAGCACTTTTGGCCTACATTATTGTGGCAGGCAGTGGTGCCTCAGCCTGGCGAGCTCTACTTCTGGGCATGTTCGGGGGATATGCCACCTTTAGGGGGTTGCGCCAAGATCCCTTGCATCTCTGGGCTACGGTGGGCTGGTTATTGCTGCTGGTAAAGCCCACGTTGGCCTTTGATACCGGATTCATCTTGTCCTTTGCCGCTTCTGGAGGCATTATACTATGGAGTCCCAGCCTCCGGGCAGAGTATTGGTTGGGCAATCCTGTTCTACGCTATGTGGCAGATTCTCTGATCATTTCCATCATAGCCCAGCTTAGTCTGGCTCCTTTCTTGTTTGGCTATTTCGGTGAGATCGCCATCCTTGGACCACTGGCCACTCTCCTCTTTTTGCCGGCAGTCTTGATCTTGATGATTGGTGGTTTCTTGGTTTCCCTCGGCTTGGGTCCCCTAGGATTAGGACAGGGGCTGAATACTGTCATGAACGTAGTAAATTCCTTAGAAAGCTTGCTTCTGCCCTGGGCCAGGCAGTGGAGGCTCGGTGCTTGGACCGAGGCTGAGATTTATCTGTGTTGGTTGGTCTTTGTTTATGCTGGTTGGCAACTGCGTAAACCACGCTTAACGAAGCCAAGAAGGACCATGGGGCAGCTTGTTACGATCGTAATTGTCCTCGTTTTTGTTCTTTGCTTGCCTCCTGCGTTGCGGAGGCCGTTGGAGGTTACAGCCGTTAACGTAGGTCAGGGAGACTGTTTTTTCGTGAAAACACCCGGTGGAATACAACTTTTGATCGACGGAGGCGGTGATTCGCTGTACCGGCAAGAACAGGGCCGAAATGTAGGGGTAGAGCGCCTGGTGCCATATTTGCAGCACCGTCAAGTGTCTAGACTCGATTATGTAATCTTGTCTCATCCCCATGAGGACCATCTCTTTGGTCTTCTTGCAGCTTTAGAACACTTTGAAGTGGGTATGGTGATCGACAATGGTCAGGGGCATAATGGCCCAACCTACGAGCGCTACCTGCAACTCCTGGAGGAGAAGGATATTGAATACCATGTGGCCCGAGCCGGTGAATCTCTGCGATTGGGTGATGGGATCACCCTTGATGTTTTGTACCCGGAGACACTGCGAGAGCATCTGCCCTCTGCAT
>CAZAJB010000252.1:0-1669 GCA_964485345.1 uncultured Clostridiaceae bacterium | reverse complement strand
CATGTACGCTCCGCATACTGATAGCAACGCGCATCGAACTCAGTCCTTTCTTCGGCTGTTCGTCCGTGGTTACTATTTTATTCACCAGCGGAAGCGTATTCTCCTTGCCCTATGGTACAATTTGATCACAGATGTTTCGCGAAGCGGAACTCTGAGGTGATTACAACGTAATCAACAGTAGATGTATCACGGAGCAATCAACAAAGGTGGTGACCCATATGAGTTTTGACGCCGATAAATTGCTAGGACCAAAGGGACTCCTTGCCCAGACTCTTCCCAACTATGAGTACCGACCAGAGCAGGTCCAAATGTCCAACCACGTCTACCAGGCCCTCCAAGCAGAAGTGCATGGAGTGATTGAAGCCGGCACCGGCGTGGGAAAGAGTCTAGCCTATCTCCTACCCCTCATTCATCATACTGTAGAAGAAAAAAAGACGGCCATTGTGGCCACCCATACCATAACTTTGCAAGAACAACTCTTCCAAAAAGACATTCCCTTCTTGCAAGAGGTCTTGCCTTACGAATTTAGCGCCGAGGTATTCAAAGGGAGAGGCAACTATCTCTGCCGTCGTCGCTGGAATGAGTTGATCCAGGGTCGCGGCGGTCAGATGACTCTTGTAGACAATCTAGAGCCAGTGCTTCGCTGGGTGAATGAAACTTCCACAGGGGACTACAGCGAAGCTCCCTTTACCATACCGTGGGATCTATGGTCCGAAATTCGTTGCGAAAAAGAAAGTTGTCCAGAGGAACTATGTTCCTACTTCACGCAATGTTATTATTGGAGTTTACGCCATCGGCTTGGCAAAGCCCATCTCATTATTACCAACCAAGCCATGCTTCTAGCCGATGCACGAGCGGAAGGACGTGTTCTTCCCGCGTGTGACGGAGTAGTAATCGACGAAGCCCATAACCTAGAAGAAGTAGCGACCAGTGCCTATAGTCATGAACTTAAGCGTGCAGGATTCTTAGCTTATTATCGCACAGGAGTCCAACTTCAGGCGACGCTTCATGATGTCGTACCGGAGTACATTATTCAGGACCTCCACCTTATTCTAGACGAGATTGTTAGGGAAGCTGGACAGTATTTTGCTAGCATGGAACAGTTTATAACGGGTTTCACTGTCCCCCTGACAGAGCATAATCGGGCTCACTTTACCCAAACGAGCTTGCCCAAGCACCTCAAGGACATCCAAGACGTGCTTAAGGAGTGCAACTTCGACGAAGAAGGGGAGATCTCCGGTCTCGTAGAACAATTCGCGTCGTTTACAGACCGCCTACTGACCTCCCTGAACCTAATCTTACTTGGTAATGACCCAAGCTACGCCTATTGGGCGGAAATGCAAAATGGGGAACCCGCCCTAGTGGCTGCCCCCATTGAGGTCGGTGGCCTTTTGCAAGAAACGTTGTTTAAACAGACACCATCCGTCATTCTGACTTCCGCCACTTTAAGCACCAATCAATCTTTTTCGTACATTCAAAAACAATTAGGACTGGTAGATGCATCGGAACTGATCCTAGGCTCTCCTTTTGCCTATGAAAAACAGGCCCTCCTCTGTGTACCCCGGGAGGCAAAGCATCCTAATCATCCCCGCTACGCACACTACGTGGCCTACTTGATCCTGCGTACCTTGGCCCTTACCCGAGGCGGGGTGCTAGCGTTATTCACGAG
>CAZAJB010000251.1:0-1670 GCA_964485345.1 uncultured Clostridiaceae bacterium | reverse complement strand
TTTGCCGATCCAGCAATGCAAGGTTGAACAGGAGGAGGACATCGTTTAGTTTGGGGTTGTCAAGGTCGTATTTGAGCTGATCTAGTTTCTTTCCCTCTTTAATTGTTTCTCCGCATGTTCCCTTTATGGCTTCAAGAAATTTAGTTCGCATATCCTCTTCAGATTTTCTTAGCAATCCAACTAATGTTTGAATTCGTTTTTCTTCTTGCTCGCCTTTCCGGTTCATTAGAAAACCTATAAAGTGGTAAAGTGAACGGTTGTCGTACCAAGCTTTAATCCGGCGAAAAACAGATTGGATTTCAGACCAGATTGTCTCCTCTGGAGCAGCTTCAGACTCTGTTCTTTTGCAGTATTCTGCGAATGTGGCAAAGCCCAAATAAGGGTTGTGCTTGATTTTATCGAGATAATTTAAAATTGAGCTCTGTGCACCAAAACCTTTCCGAAGTACTAACTCAAAAAGGTAGTCAATGCGGGTGGCGTTGAACCGTGTGCTTTGAGCGTCAGGGTTGATGAAGTACCAGAATTCATCGTCTCCGAGGAACTGCTCGATTCGGTCCCATTCTCCAGCAATCTCATGTTGTTGTAGTTTGATTGTACCGCCTTTTTCGTTAAATCGTGATTCGCGCAACAGTAGGGCTTTGATCAGTTCGGCATTGCTAAGCGAGATTTTTCCGGAGTTTAGTCGAGTGAAAACGTCATAGTGGTTTTCCTTTGTTTCATACTTGATGAAAGAAGCCTTTTGTCTAATGTACTCAGCAAATATGGGGCTCCCGAATTCGGGTTCGGTCTTTTTTTTGTCCTCTAACCAAATACTCACGGTATCGGCTGCCTTCTGGATAAAGAAGTAATCGGGATTAGTGCCTGAGGTTTCATCTTCTGGGGTTACGTCGTTGAGAAACTTTTCGCTACCTTGTCTTGTTTCATATCTGATCTCCCATATGTTTGTTTCATCTAGTTGTTTGAGAATGATGAATAGCGCAGTTAGCCTCTGTTGTCCGTCAATTACAGTCCATTCGCCAAGAGTTTCCTGCGCGACAACTAGGGGTTGAAGGCAATACCAAGCGTCCGGATTTGTATCGCGGGCTTGATAGAACTCCCACAGGTCGTCTAGCAATTGTTTGACTTGAATTTCCTGCCAACGAAAACCGCGTTGGTAAGATGGGATAGAAAAATTCATTCCTGTTAGTTGCGAGATGGTCTTTGTGCAAATGGCTGGCATGTGTTAGTCGTTCCTTCGAAAATGTTTAACTGAGAGGTTTGTATCTGAAATTGAGTTTGAAATTGAAAGTAGTGATTGTTGAAGCGTTTTTGACTATAAATAATTCGTTGTATTTAAGTGGGCATGGTCAACACTGTGTGCTGGCATGGGAACTTCTGTTCTTACCGTGCAGGGCTGTGATAACCGTTTCCGCTGGGATTGCGCTGGCATCTGTTGCTCGTCAGGTTGACTAAGTCTTTATATTCACGGCCGCAGTATTTACAGGAGTATATCTCTTTTTCACCACCTTCGTACGGCTCGTGATAATGGCCGCTACCATCGGGATGGCGTTGACAAAAGTTTCCTGTTAGGTTGACTAAGTTTTTAAATGATTTTCCACAGTTTTGACAAAAATAAACGTCGCTTTCTTCGCCTTCAAAAGGCTGGTGATAACCTCTACCGTCTGGATGGC
>CAZAJB010000250.1:0-1694 GCA_964485345.1 uncultured Clostridiaceae bacterium | reverse complement strand
TCCTCACAAAAGCATTAGGCCTGATCTCACAATCCTCACCAAAAACGGCTGGCCCGAAGAAGCGGGCGGTATCAGCAACAGTAGTTCTGGCGCCCACCCAGACTCCTTGCGCAATCTGCCGATATTTCCCCGGATTCTCCTGTACCATTCTGTAAATGAGCGTCTCGATCTGATGCAAGATCTCCCAGGGATACTGCGCCTCCGCGAAGGCGTCGGGGCAGGGGCAACCTTCTAGGCTAAAAAACTCGTCAATCTTCCACAATGTCACTACCTCCTATTCAACCACCTGTTTACCGATGAAGACCGCAGCAATCCACACTCCTACACCAAATAGGCCCAGACAGAGGAAGAATTCAGGGCCACTCCGTGGCCACCCGGGAAACGCCACGTAAAGCGATCCGAGCATGAGGCCTAAGATAGCATAAGAAATATGTCTCTGCTTCCAATTGAAAAGCCAGTGCATGACCTTTGAGACCAGAACAAGGGCAGGAACAAATCCCAGTCCCACCGGAATCAGAATCATCAAATCAAATTTTACTACCGCCTGGAGAAGTTCTTCGTAAAAACCGAAAGCTATTAACAGGAACGAAGCACTAAGACCTGGTATAACAAGGCCTACCGCCAAGACACTGCCCTTCACCATGGCGCTGAAAAAGCCTGAGGCAACAGTAGTACCATCACCACTCTGAATAGGTAGACTGGTCACGAACAGCAAAACCAGCAAACCGATTACGAGACTAACCAAATAAGAAAGGCGAAATCCCTTGTCATTGGCCATGCGCACCATGGATGGGATGCTGGCAATAACCAGTCCGAAGAAGAAGTAGAGGGTAGGCAAGGGATGCTGCGCAAATAGATACTCTAGGATTCTCGCCAAAAAGAGCAGGCAGGCGGCTGCTCCAATACCCAGGGGCAACAAGAGCCTGATATTGTCCCGCCAGTTCTTAAAAGGCGTCGCAATCGCTGCGACGATTGGTTCATAAAGCCCCAAGACCATAGCTAGGACACCGCCGCTCACCCCAGGAATCACCATCCCAAGACCAATCACAAAACCACTTGCAAGCCGGTACCAAAACCCTTGGTCCTTAGCCACTTTCCCGAACCCCTTTCAGGCCTTCACGGTCCTTGATTATGATTCTCCGCTGCCCAATTTGCTCTATGAATCCGAGATCTTGAAACGCCGTTAGCTTACGGCTCAAAGTCTCTCCGGTCATACCGATCTGGGATGCTAAGTCTCTCTTACTCATTTCAAGTTCAATATCATCTTGGTCATGGCTTAATTCCAGTAAGGTCTGGGCCAAGCGTCGTTCCACCGAATGCAGGCTAATGTCCTCTAAGAGTTGTTCGGTCCTTTCCAAGCGCTGACTGAGTTCTTGCAAAATCTTCAGAGCTATGGTTGGATACTTCGCCATCAGTTCTTTGAGGGGCGGTCCATCAATTACGCACATACTGGTCTCTTCTAGTGCCTCTGCATAATCTCCCATGGGGGCACCATTAAAGAGTGCTAGCTCTCCGAAAAAGTCACCGGCACGCAGCACTCGAAGCACTTGCGCCTTACCTGTATCACTCAGGCGATACACCTTCACCCGTCCAGTGTGGATGACAAATAGACTGTCTACCTCATCGTCCATGGCGTAGATCTGTTCCCCTTTATTAACCTCGAGCTGCCGGGTGATCTGGGCAATTTCCCACAT
>CAZAJB010000249.1:0-1716 GCA_964485345.1 uncultured Clostridiaceae bacterium | reverse complement strand
CCGTCGAAGTACTAAACCTTTTCTGTTACCTTGTTGCCCATCAAGCCAGAGGGCTTAATTAGAAGAATGACAATCAGAAGAACAAAGGCGAAAGCGTCTCTGTAGCCAGACAATCCAGGAAGGAATGCGACTAACAAAATCTCCCCTAGTCCTAAGATGAATCCGCCGATCACGGCACCCGTGATGTTCCCAATGCCTCCTACAACCGCGGCAATGAAGCTCTTGATCCCCGGCATGCTACCCATCAAGGGCATGAGCTGGGGGTATCTGCTTCCCCAGAGAATTCCTCCCATGGCTGCCAAGAATGAGCCCATGAAAAAAGTAATAGAAATGATTTTGTTAATGTCTATTCCCATCAAACTTGCCGCTTCATAATCCTTTGATAGGGCCCGCATCGCTAAGCCGGTCTTGGTCTTTGTGGTGAAGTAGGTGAGTGCTATGAGTAAGAGTATGGTTACAGCAGGAATGACAAAAGTAACGAAATTGATAGATACGCCTCCGAATCGAATAACTTGGTTAAACAGCTTTGGAACGGGGAAGGCCCGAGGCCTTCCCCCAAAAACGACAATAGCCAAGTTTTGAATCAGAAAGGAGGCACCTATCGCTGAAATGAGAATGGTGATCCTGGTGGAACCCCGCAGGGGCTTGTAGGCTACTCTTTCTAAAAGCACACCAGCCAACCCTGTCAATACCGGAGCCAATAAAAACACCAGCCACCAGGGAAGAGATGTAAGAGTTATCCCAAAATACGTGAGATACACGCCAAGCATGAAGATATCGCCGTGTGCAAAGTTGATTAACCGTAAGATCCCGTAAACCATGGTGTAACCTATGGCAATCAACGCATACAGACTACCCAGCGAAATACCGTTGATCAAGTGTTGAACGAAAATCGATAAGTCACCCACGTCAGGTCCTCCTAATGTTCAGATTGAATTAAAACGGCTCAACTGTCGTAAGATAGATGAACCTTCCTTCATCGACTTGATTGATAACGGCGGACTTGACGGCATCACCATTGTCATCGAGGGTAATGATCCCTGTTGCGCCCACGAATCCCTCTGTTTCAGCCAGACCATCGCGGATTGCTTGAGAATCAGCAGATCCCTTTCTTTCAATGGCATCGAGGATCAACATGTAAGCATCGTATCCTAAGGCTGCGAAGGCATTCGCTTCATGACCAAACTTCTCTCTATAAGCGGCCAAGAAAACTTCTGACTCGGTGGTAACAGGTGCTTCAGATGTGAAGTGTGTACTAAATACTGCACACTCTACTGCTTCCCCACCGATGGATAAGAACTCTGGCGCTTCCCAAGTGTCGCCACCAAGGAATGGAACGTCGATACCGAGCTCTCGAGCTTGCCTAATCAGTAGCGCCGACTCACCGTAGTTACCTGGCGCGAAGATGATGTCGGGCTGCTTATTCTTGACGTTCGTCAACTGGGCGGTGAAATCTTGATCTCCTGTGTTGTAAGAAGATGTTGCAACGATACTGTTTGGGTCACCGGTCAGTTTTCTGAAGGCATCAATAAAATACTTGCTGAGACCTACCGAGTAGTCTTGGGTTACGTCTTGGATGACAGCAGCCGTCTTGGCTCCCAGTTCATTCACAGCATAGTTCGCCATGACAGTGCCTTGGAATGGATCAATAAAACACACTCTAAAGTAATAAGGGTTGTTCAGTGTAACTAGGGGGTTCGTTGGCGAGCACCCTAC
>CAZAJB010000248.1:0-1750 GCA_964485345.1 uncultured Clostridiaceae bacterium | reverse complement strand
AACACTAGCAGCACAACCAAAGACAAACCTTTTTTCATTTATCAGCAACCTTTCTCTATTCCATCAGATTTTTGGGATGGAATTTGATTTGATTATATAGGTTTTCGAGGGCTCGTCAACATATTTTTTTGGACCTAAACATCGGCAACTCGCAGTGATTCGCTAATTCCTAGGATACTGATGTTCCGAATTTGATGAGAACAATAGTTAAAAAATGGATAACGTGCGTATATTTTCCGGGAGCATGCATAAACTACATGCGAAGCAAAAATCATCCACGGGGACAAGACTAGGCTGGAGGGGGGACGAGCAATGAACATAGCGAGAAAAGGCTTGGTAGTTGCACTGCTTGCCACGACTATCGCCCTATGGGCACACACGCTATCATCGGCTAGTTCCGTCTACAAACAGGAAAATGCCATAAAGGTCTCTTCATCCAATAACAATTTATCATTTGGGACAATGCTTGGAGCCGAGGGGACGTATCAGTCGAGAAACGTGGTGGACATTTTCATTCTGACTCAGCAGAAAATCTCTGTGACATTTTCTGCTGAGCCATTCGAAATTGATAGTTTCGCATTGTCAGGAAAAAGGCCAAGCCTTGATGTGACATATTGGGTAGATCACGAAGGAAAGAGCCACTGGTTCGCCCCCCAAGGTAGCTACCTCACCATAAACAAAGAGTCTCAGTTAGATGCCCATCAATTTTCTTTGCGTGGCGAGGTACGGATCAAGAATATACACGAACAACCTGCTGGCCAGTATAGTGGCACGATTTTGGTCACTATCAGCGGTTGGGCACCCTAAAGGAGGTCGTTTAGAAAACAAGACCAGATAACCTCAAGAACTTGTTTCGCAAACAACTCTAATCTAAGGAGGATTACTTGATGAAAAAATTAACCGCATTGTGTCTAGTTTTGGCAGCTGTATTGGCTATGGGCAGTGTTGGCTTTGCAGCCGAGTTACTAACAAATGGATTACACCCGACTTATGGGAAGGACAGCCACACTCTGGCAATCCCAGTAGAGGGCGAAGTCGCACCATATGCTTCAATTTATCTTGAAGAAGCACCTGAACGCATTTTTTGGAGCGGTAGGGCCCATGAAAGAAACGATGCTCAGGCAACGTTCAGGATAAGATCCAATACACCGGTATCCTTAGCCGTAGATTTCGATAATCTTGAAACGGTTCAAGATGAAGTGACGTACAAACTCGCAACGTTCCTTTGGGTAGTACGTGATGGCGAAACCAATCGGTTACTAGACGCTGGTAAGTGGAGAGGTGGACAATACTCTCACGAACCTTCTTATCCAGGCGTAAGGTTCAACTCCAATGTTCAAGGGGTGGCCAACAACCTTTACAGGATGACTATTCAAGGGGTTCTCGGAACTATTGAGCAGCAAGCTGCTGGGGAGTACACGACCGAAGTTCGTTTTACCATTGCGGCAGCTATCTAGGCAGTTTGTCTAGTTATCACCAAACTGGACCCACAAGAAGCGGAGGCGAGAGTATTCCCGCCTCCGTTCTAAAGTGAAAACAACGATCTTGATGCGGAGGAGTGATTCTATGATTTTGCGACGTATTTCACAGTTCGTCCTTGCCATTTATCTAGTCCTCATTCCCACGGTAATGCCCTTTGAAGCAGCGGGGGTTCAACCTTTAGTTATTAACCTCGCTGTAAGCCCAGGTGGTATTGAGCCATTTGAGTTCACATTAGTCGGTGAAAACGTTCAAGAGAGAGTTGAAATGA
>CAZAJB010000247.1:0-1752 GCA_964485345.1 uncultured Clostridiaceae bacterium | reverse complement strand
CACATCATCTTTGTCAGGGGCAAAAGACCGCCACAAGAAACCATCGATCTAGCCCAAGAAAGAGGAATCAATCTTTATCTATCTCCACTATCCATGTTTGAATCCTGCGGTCGTTTATACAAGGCAGGGCTTGATTCAGAGCCTATGCGCCGTATCGTCTAGCGTGGGGGGTAACATGCAGGAGCAGATTCTTTTACAAAGCAAAATCGAACAAGGCGACTTTACCCGCGGAGGTGAAGCTTCCAGTACGCTGAAGGACATTTTGAGAAAGCTGGGGGTTAAATCTGATCTTCTTCGTCGTGTGACCATTATCACCTACGAGCTGGAGATGAACATTATCATTCACTCTTTGGGGGGAGAAATCACAGTTTTCATTTCTTCTGAGCAAGTTAAGGTGGTTGCAGAAGACCAAGGTCCTGGTATTGCCGATGTAGAACGAGCCTTTCAGCCCGGTTACTCAACTGCCAATGATCATGTGCGCGACATGGGGTTTGGCGCCGGTATGGGCCTGAATAATGTCGAACATTATTCCGATCAACTTATGGTAGACACTGGCGAAGGTGAGAGAAGCAAGTTTACTGCTATTATTCATCTATAGTGTCCGATGGGAGTGAAACGCATGAAGAAACACTCGGTGCTACTAAAGGAAGAACTATGCGAAGGATGTACCAATTGTGTCCAGAACTGTCCCACCAAGGCAATTAGAGTCCACAATGGCAAGGCCATGATCAAGGATGAACTGTGCATTGATTGCGCGGAATGCATTCGCATTTGTGCTTACCATGCCAAGCATTCTCTAACCGCCGAAATAGCAGATGTGTCCAACTATAGGTACCCCATTGCCATAATTCCGCCTAGTTTCTACGGTCAATTTAAAGGAAGCAATCCAGCTAAAGTGAAAAATGGCTTATTTAAGCTCGGTTTTATGGAGGTACTCGATGTTTCCTTAGCAGCTGAGGAGCTAAGCAGAAAGGCATCGGAGTTTCTAGCTAGCAATCCAGGTATTTACATCTCTTCGTCTTGCCCTGTGGTGGTCAGGCTTATTAAGATCCTCTACCCAGAGCTCACTGGACATCTCATTCCTTTTAAGGCTCCCACAGACGCCACGGGCGAAAAGGCCCGACGGGATGCCATAGCCAAGGGTATTGCGCCAGAAGATATCGGGGTCTTCTTGCTAACTCCCTGTCCTGGGAAAAACACCACTACCTTTGACCCGCTTGGTATCGAAAAAAGTCCCATCGATCAGACCATTGCAGTGTCCCATGCCTATCAAGCTGTTCTATCAGCTCTGGAAACAAAGCACGCAGTAGATGAACAGGATTTAGCGATCCCGTACTTGGGATTGGGTTGGGGGCAAAGCGGTGGTGAAGTGCAACTCTTGCACGAACAGGTTCGAGACCATAGCCTATCTGTCTCTGGGATTCACAGGGTTAAAGACGTGCTTGACGAACTGTCCCGCAACAACATTAAGGGAGTCAGGTATCTCGAGCTCTCAGCTTGTGAATTTGGTTGTATTGGTGGAGTTTTTAATGTGGTCAATCCTTTTCAGGCTCGCTTTGATTTACGCCGCTTAAGGGCTAAAGGCAAAGCCATGATTGAACAGAATGACACTCATGATTTTGACCTACCTGGCAAGTTTGAACCACTGCAGATGGGTGAATTAGATAAAGATCTGGAGAAGGCCATGGAGAAACTGGCGCAGCTTGAGGAAGAAATAGCGGTTCTACCTGGTTTAGACTGCGCTGCCTGCGG
>CAZAJB010000246.1:0-1772 GCA_964485345.1 uncultured Clostridiaceae bacterium | reverse complement strand
ACCTGTTCTTGTTGAGGACAAATTCTACGCCCTGTGCCAACCGCAAATATTCTTCTACCAACTCTGGATTTACGTTCATGGCCAAGAGAGTATTCTTGATGGCACTCTGCATGAGCTCGGTCACATAATCCAGGTCCTGCAGGTCCCGGCGGTATACTTGATACACAGCCACAGTGAAACGAGTTGCGTTATTGATCAAGACTAGCATGTCCTTGCCTTCGTCTTCCCACACATTGGTCCAATTTGCTGTCCAGGAGAATAAAGGGTTTACTTCCTCGTCCATGATGGGAGGCTTGACTTGCATGGCGTCGGCCAGAGCTTTTGTTAGGGCAATTTGCATATCCATCGTCCTTTCGCTGTCTGTTGTGGTATTATTCTGGATCAGTTCGCCAAAACCTGGCGGGTAAACAAAATTGGGGCCTGGCCCCAATTCGACAAATTGTGAGGGACGCGGCCCAATTCGACAAATCGCACACAGCCCCAAGAAATAATGTGCGATATTCGGGGATGTTTCGCACAAAATCCTTGACGAATACGCCCCGGCTTGGTATGCTTGTAGGCAAGGAGGGGGTCGCATCATGACAGAGATCAATTATCGAGAAGGCGTTGTCGTAAGTGCCACGGAACTGAAGCGGAATTTTGGCAAATACATGGATCATGTTGAGCAGCAAAACGATGTGGTGATTACCAAGAATGGGCACAAAGTCGCTCGTTTGACTCCTTACGTGACCGATATTGAACAGTATTTTACTGTACGAGAAAATGCCTTGGATTATCAGTATGGCGGAAAAAAAGTCTCCTATGAAGAGTTTATGGAGATTTATGAGAAAAGCACGTTGCGTATGGAGTTCATCAATGGTGAGATCCATCTGCTAGCGTCTCCAAGCCTCTTCCACCAAGAAATATTAGGCCGACTCCATCTCATTTTTACAGAGTATTTCAAACAGAAAACATGCCGTGTGTATCTTGCCCCATTTGATGTTCATTTTCACAAAAAGGACTTTAAAGAACCTGATGTGATGCAGCCCGATGTGTTGGTTATTTGTGATTTAGAGAACAATGTTAACGAAAAAGGAAAGTACATGGGGACGCCCGACTTGGTGATTGAAATTCTCTCGGATAGCACACGGAGTAAGGATATGGTAGACAAGCTAAACACGTACATGCTCTCGGGTGTAGAGGAGTATTGGATCGTTGACCCCAAGCAAAAGACTGTAATTGTTTACCATTTTGTTAATCGACAAATCGATAGCTACAAGACATTTGAAGCAGGAGAAACCATTCAGTCAAAAGCGTATCAAGGGCTTATGGCCGAAGTAGATTCACTTTTTGCGCGGTTCTACTAACTTGTTCTCCGCATCCCCGCATCCCTAATTAGCACTTGACAATACAGACTAGGCAGAACATGGTACAATAGAGGCATCTCACTATAACGGAAGAGGTTACTGATGAACAAGAGTTTTGATGATTTAGGAATAGCGGAACCCATTTTAAAAGCCATTGCAGAAATGGGCTTTGAAACCCCCACTGCAGTACAGAGAAAAGCGATCCCCCATGCGCTGAAAAAAGAGGATCTGATCGTCACCTCGAAAACCGGTAGCGGCAAGACCGCGGTTTTTGGCGTTCCTATGCTGCAACTGACAAATCCAAAGGAGCCAGGCCCCCAGGGTTTGATTCTTGCTCCCACCCGAGAGTTAGCGGTGCAGGTGGATAGCGAGCTAAAGCAGATTGCTAAGCATCTGCCCCATCGAACCACGGCAGTGTACGGGCAG
>CAZAJB010000245.1:0-1781 GCA_964485345.1 uncultured Clostridiaceae bacterium | reverse complement strand
GCAATTACTTACACTAATCAAAAGTGTCCTGCGCAAATCCCACCTTCGGCACCATTGCTTTCAATGTAAGCGTCAACACGCATACACCTTGACAACCGAAGGCGGGCTGATCTGATTTTAAACTCTTAATCCCTCGGCTGAAACAAAAACCTCCACCGTTTGGGTGAAGGCTTAGGTTTGACTCTATCGGCGTTTGGGGGTTCGACAATGCTCCGGGATGTGTTCTGACCAAGGCATGAACTTGTCGAGGTCTTGCGTGCTTGCATTCGGTAGCTCCTCCAGCAAATACTTTAGATACTCATATGGTTTCAGGCCGTTTTCCTTCGCCGATTCAATCAGACTGAACGTGATTGCCCGCAAGAACTTTCTGTTTTGCGTAGCTCCTTACGGAACGGAAGCACCAATGTCGCTCATAGCCACACCCCTAACACATCCTTGACTCGCTTTGTTACTCCTCTTCGTTCGGCATAGTCCGTGAGATGACGGATATTCTTCTTAGGATCTGCTAGATAAGCCTGAATTGCCTTGTTAAATGTCTCTCTATCCATATCTGCCTCGTACTTCAAACATTCACAGATCAATCGGTCCCGATCGAGAATCCTCATTCTAACCCCATCGATACCCATAGTCGTTACACCAAAAGACACTTCCTTTGGTCTAACAAAAAACGGCTTAACATAGGGATAGTCAATTTTAAAGCGCGACGACGAAACATTTTTACTTACCATAAGTTCCCACTCCATTGGTGTCCGATCGCTATAGCCATGATAAAAAAGAGCGGTGTCACCCCAAAGTATCGCTTCGGGGAAAAGACGAGCTATCATGGAAGCTTCGCTTGGATCTACTGCTAGGGAGCGATAGTAACCCGTCTTAATCTTCTCCATTACACCGCTTTCCACAAGACGCCTGATACCTCGGGAATCAATCCTGAGTTCACGAAGTTCAGAGGTTTTCAGAATACCATCCTTTCGGGCAAACGCTTCTTCCAATCTTTCCTTGCACACGCCGATCACCACCAAACCGCCGACAAACATCGTATTTGGTCGGCATTTTGGTGCTATTATACCAAGAAAAACCAGCATGGTCAAATTTTCTACCGCTATTAACAGGAACAATCAGAGTGATTGATTTTTCCAAGAAGCGCCTCCTCCTTGTAGGGAGTGCTTCTGCCTTGAAAGGATGATGAACTTGACTAGAAGGTTCCAATTAACACCCAAACAGCGTCAAGCCGTAGAAATCAAGTCCCAAGATGTTGTCGTCCTAGCTAATCCCGGGGGAGGTAAAACCGCTCTGCTCGTGGAGCGAATTCATCACTTGGTAAAACGCTCCAAGTTCCACCGGAGTCCATTATGGCCCTCACCTTTACCTCAAAGGCTGCCACAGAACTTTGCCAGCGGGCGAATCGACACTATCTTGTAAAATTCTAGAAAATACAGCCCTCGGTAAAAATGGGGGCTGTGCCTCAATTATTCCCCTCTATGCGCATCTGCCGAAATGGCCTAACTTCCCCTGTGTTTGCTTGAGGTTGCCGTTGTGGTATAGTCTAAGTAAGAACGCCTATCGGAGGCGATCGCCATAGATAAGTAGCCTACTGGATTGAGATTGCAGAGCAAGATATTATTACCGCAAACGCCATGCTAAAAATCCAAACTATACCTATATGTGGGCTTCGTGTGTCACCAAGCCGTTGAAGAAATGCTCAAAGCTCATTACGCCACCCAAACCAAAGACGTTCCTCGTACACATAACCTAAACCGCTTAGCCATGGCAACTGGCTTGTT
>CAZAJB010000244.1:0-1791 GCA_964485345.1 uncultured Clostridiaceae bacterium | reverse complement strand
AGCACTTTTGCGAGGAATTGTGGACCTCTGGGATGGAGCAAACAGTAATGACAACCTCAGTGAGTAAGAAGTGGAGCTGATACAGTGTTTATGAAATTCATAGAAGTGCTAATCGATCGACGCGTTGAAGTTCTATTTGCTCTCCAAGAACACCTTGTACTTGTGTTTATCCCGGTCTTCTTTGCAGCCGTTGTCTCGATTCCCCTGGGAATCCTGGCTACCCGTTATCGATGGGTCGAAGTTCCGGTGATGGGGTTAGCGAATATCTTTCAAACGATTCCAAGCTTAGCATTGCTAGCCTTGATGATCCCTTTAGGATTAGGGATTGGCAAAAAGCCAGCATTGGTTGCCTTGTTTCTCTATGCTCTTCTACCCATCTTGCGTAACACCTATATTGGGATCCGCAATGTGGATGAATCTGTGCGTGAGGCGGCCAAAGGAATGGGAATGACCTATTTTCAAATTCTGTACATGATTGAACTACCCATCGCCCTGTCTGTGATCATGGGTGGTATACGAACAGCCACAGTAATCATTATCGGAACTGCTACCCTAGCTGCTATGATTGGCGGTGGTGGACTCGGTAGTTTCATTGTGACAGGTTTAGGCATGGTTCGCGATGAGCTCATTCTGTTAGGTGCTATCCCGTCCGCTGCCCTAGCCCTGCTTGCAGAATTTGTACTTGGTAGACTAGAACGAGTTTTGACACCACGGGGATTACGGATTGCCCGCGAAAACTAACATTAAAGGAGTTGGATAAAATGTTGAAAAAGACATTAACGTTTGCAGTCATCGGACTACTCATCTTAGGTGGTCAGGCCGTAACATTTGCGCAAGAAACGATTACCATTGTCTCACCGAATTATGCAGAACCACAAATCCTTGCTGAAGCTGTGAAGATTATTATTGAAGAAAATACCGACCTAGAGGTTGATCATATCAAGAACTTTTCCAGTTCAACCTTACTACATGCTGCTTTGATATCGGGCGATGCCCAAATGTACGTAAGCTATACCGGCACACAGTTTGCTGGTGTGCTAGGCATGGAAGTAACGGATGAATGGAAGGATCGAGAAAAGGTGCAAGCCTATGTTCAGCAAGAGTTTGACACACGATTTGATGCCACCTGGTTTGACTCCTTTGGCTTTAACAACACCTATGCCTTAGTTGTCCAAAGAGCCTTCGCTGAAGAGCAGGGAATCCAGACAATTTCTGATCTGAAAGAGTATGCGGATTCCATGACGATTGCTATGGACAGTACTTTTAGGGAACGAGCTGGTGACGGCTATAATGATCTAGTCGACACCTATGGATTTACGTTTAACAGGGTAGCTAGCATGGATTATGGCTTGATCTATCGTGCAGTTCAAACTGGAGATATTGACGTTGCTGTAGCCTACTCCACAGATGGTCGCATTGTGGCAATGGACCTCATTGTCTTGGAAGACGATCTGCAGTATTTCCCACCCTATGATCCCGCTGTCGTTGCAACAAACAGTCTCCTTGCGAAACATCCTGAGATTGCTAGCTTAATTGAGCCACTGCTCGGTCAAATTGACGAAGCCACAATCGCCATCTACAACCAAATGGTTGATGTCGACTATATGGATGTGGAAGTTGCGGCTCAGGCTTTGGTTGACGATCTCTACTATAACTAAACGATAGTTTGAATAAAAACGGGACTGCAAACAGTCCCGTTTTTTTGTTTTCGGGGCCGTACCTCCCATTTACTAGAAATACGAAAAACGCATAAAAATCCCCACGCAATGAGGCGCGGGGTAAGGGTTACTT
>CAZAJB010000243.1:0-1793 GCA_964485345.1 uncultured Clostridiaceae bacterium | reverse complement strand
TTCCCCCTAATGCTACTATGATAACACGGAGTAAAGGGCAAGGCAATTTAAAGGGATCGCGTCAAGATACTGTAGGTTACGAAAGAAGAGATGCCTCCCGCCGTCCTTGATGGCTTCGTTAGATGGTGCTATTTGTGCTGATGGCCCTTAGCGCCCTTCTAAGGGACGCTGTAGAACCCCGTAGTGCTGGCATGTTGTCAAACACTTCCCCTGAGACTTTCCGCAGCTGCTCTCGCTGGCTCGGTATGTCATAGCGAACAGCTTTGGTTAACGTCAGATCCGGCGCAACTTGTTGCAGCACATAATCCCGAATGGAAATGCCGTTAGCCTTCATGGCTCTTAACTTAGATATCCGATCAGCCCCTGGTTCGCTCCAGGCCATCGGGCGGCTGCTAAGTCGTGCGGACAGCACGTGGCTTACGTGGCCCTCAGCACTACAACCGATGACATCGGGAGCTTCTGTCTTCCAAGCGTAAATCCCATCCCAGTTGCCAACCAAGTATTTCCGGCATCGAGCTACGCGTTCTTTTTCGGTCTCTGTTGCCGCCTTCTTCCGGGCCTTTTTCAGTACAGATTTGGCTGCATCAAGATCGAACCCCTCTACCGCTTGTCGAAGCTCCCTGCGCAATTCCGGGCAGAATGCAAGCGACTCATTAATGCATTTGTTAATGTGGTACCTGTCCAGCAGGAAGACTGCCCCTAGGTAATCGGCTAAGCCCTTTATCCATAGTGCTCCGTCGCCGGAAACGAAAAGCTTTTCGATTGAATCAATGTCATAGTCACTGTCAATACCGTCGTAAACGTCTTGGCAGAGGGCTTCGTTGTCTTTATAAAGTCCGGCTGTATAGCGAACATTACTGAGACATTTTCGCTTGCCCAAAGAGGGACCGTAACCCTCGGTTGTGTAGACAAGTTTGGCCAAGGCTGTTCCGCCTTCTTGCCGATGCACATGGTCCTCATCAGCTTGTACATGTAGAACTCGCGCCTGAGCTTTGGGGCCTCTGCTACAACTGGTGTGATTATCCAAAGAGGTGCGGCGAACCATATTCATCACTGTTTGACCACTTAGATCGCATTCTGGAGAGGATAGACACACCTGCTTGCCAGCTTTGCGATAAGATACATCCGTTGCCGAATCCACCAAGTTTGCCCTGACAGCTAGATCGGTCTTGGCATGAGGCTGAAGGCCTGCCGCCAGGTCAATCAGATGAGCATACCCCCCGGTTTTCTTGTTGTGGTAATAAGTCCGCTTGAAGGTCATTTCGCCAAATGTCGTGAGTACGCTCTTGACCTCATCCTTGCGCTCTACTATCCAGTTCTTCCGTTCCTTAGGATTCGCTTTCAGCCATGCATCTGCACCTTCCAGTACTTCTCTGCAAATCATCTTCCCCGTATTATCCAACTCTTTTTTTAGCTCCAGCTGAAAGGAGGGATAGTCCATCTCGCCATCCAGCAAGTCCAATACCTTTTCCGCAACCTGCAGGAACTCCTCAAATAGATGCTGAATCAATTCCATAGAGATCTCACTCCTTGGAGCACTTGATGCTCTGCCATGAGGAAGGCAGTGAGATCTCTTTTCTATTCCCGGTAGAATATTCCTACCGAGCGCCCTACAGTAATTTTACACTAACAACTTATTGCGGTCTCACTCCCCTTCCTTCCCAGGAAGGATTCTCAGCTCGGTGCGGATAATGTTGCGGCAAGAGCTTAGCGGGAGGTGGGGAGATTTGCAGCGATGGAGCGATGAGTTTCCAGTCAAAGGGAACCATTTGTACCTCAACCACGCGGCTATG
>CAZAJB010000242.1:0-1798 GCA_964485345.1 uncultured Clostridiaceae bacterium | reverse complement strand
GCGTGGTGTCTCTTTTTTCAAAGTTCGTTCTTAAGGATTACAGGAATGCTCCTATGTTTGGAATAGTATCCATATTCACCCTGAGGGCAGATTTGCCTGCAAGCTCACAGAATTTTTACACCTAGGTACAGGAACCCCACGCCAGCAAGGCGAATTGGCTATGTTGGTCAGGTATAGAAGGAGCGATCTCTGTGGTAGTGATCATCGTTGCGTTAGTCGTAGGCTTTCTCGTTGCAAGGCTCGACTTGCTTCCCCAAGTGGCGAGTAAAGGAGCTGGCAAAATCGGTCATGTGGCCCTAATTGTGCTTCTCTTCTCCATGGGCCTCTCTTTGGGAGCTAATCCTGAACTCATCAGCGCCTTGCCTAATCTAGGGCTTAAGGCCCTTATGCTCAGCCTCGGTTCCAGCTTTGGTAGCGTTTTGCTAGTCTGGATCGTAACTAAACTGAGGAGGCCAGCCCAATGACATTACGTATACTAAGCAGTCTAGTCTTGGGTATTCTCGCAGGTCGATTCTTGTTACCGGCGAGTATTGTAGGCACCATTGGCACGATCACCGATATTTCCCTAGCGGCCCTACTCTTTGCCGTAGGTTTCGACTTAGGTAAAGAGGCTGACTTACGTCAAAAGATAAAGGACCTTCCCAGAGTATCTCTGGCGGTCCCATTCTTGGTTGCGCTGGGTTCGGTAGCAGGTGCGATGATTTCCGGTTCTTTAGCAGGCATGCTGGCAGGAGAGGCTGCCATGGTGGGGGCTGGTTTTGGCTGGTATTCACTGTCAGCTGTGATCATCACCCAAACCTATGACGTCACGCTAGGTGCCTTAGCCTTACTGTCGAATGTTCTGCGGGAGGTCTTCGCCCTCCTCTTGATTCCTCTGATCGCCAAGAGGGCAGGCTACCTTCCGGCTGTTGCCCCCGGTGGAGCCACGGCAATGGACGTAACACTTCCCATCATTGCCCAAAACACAGATGCCCAGACTACCCTAGTCGCCTTTTACTCAGGAACAGTGCTCACAGCCCTAGTTCCCTTGGTAATCCCTTTGATCATCACGTTACTCAGCTAAGCCCTCAGCCCCGTCATAAGAAGGTATTCGTGAGCATTTCTTGCCCAAATTCCGCTCTTCTCCTTAGAACGGATGATAGATAAGCTCCTCGCGCGGGAGCTAAAGGTTCATCTACGATTCTACACTGGGGAAAGAGCAAATTTAACAGGCGATAGACTCGATCGCGAATCGTCCTAGACCCGAGGAGCACTTGTCCATGCAAGCCAATGACTGGCTCTTCGGTTTGAAAATAGGCAGACAGGCTGATCACCATCTGAACTAGGTCAAAAGCCACGTCATAGGCTAGCTCAAGAGCTAAAGCACTGCCACGATCAACGAAATAATCCAAAATTTCAGTCAGGGTATTGAGACATTGGCCATTGCTAATCTGAGATTTGAAATACAAGAGTTCTT
Source organism: uncultured Clostridiaceae bacterium (assembly GCA_964485345.1). Lineage (GTDB taxonomy): Bacteria > Bacillota > Limnochordia > Darwinibacteriales > Darwinibacteriaceae > UBA5420. The sequence continues at coordinate 342 of CAZAJB010000242.1, read as the reverse complement.
CTTTGCTCTGCCGGCAACCACTGTCCATGAACATCTGCAACTTGTCGTTAATACGTATCATAGGATTCCAGCGAGAGGCTTCTTGTCTCATATGGCGCTGCTCGCCTTCAACATCCTCAAAGAGCGCCAATCCAGAAGTACCTCCAACAAGAAACAGACGGCAGTTGTCGCCCCGCATGCCCAAGAGCGAGCTGGTGGCAAAATCTTCCACAATAACATTGGTCTCCTGTAGAAAACCCGAGACCAAATCGGAAACCGGACATTCTTCTACCGCAAAGTCAGCTTTGGAGGTCAAGCAAATCCCTTCTAACATAGTCCGCTTACCCCAACCCAGCGTCTGGC
>CAZAJB010000241.1:0-1838 GCA_964485345.1 uncultured Clostridiaceae bacterium | reverse complement strand
CCATGGATACTAAAAAATTTAAATCCTATCCAAATGTCACGTTTTAATTTTGACCATTATCTCGCTAGCAGGGCCAATTTTTCAACAGATGAGTGGATCGATCTATTAATTCAAAGTATCGGATTCAATCCAGAGCGATTTAGCAAACGAAGTAAACTGATTCAACTAACTCGCCTGATTCCATACTGTGAGCGAAATTACAACTTGATCGAATTAGGACCAAAAGGAACCGGAAAATCCCACATATATTCTGAATTCTCCCCTCATGGCATTCTTTTGTCAGGTGGCGAGGTAACGGTTGCCAAACTCTTCGTCAACAATGCAACCGGCAAGATTGGCCTGGTAGGTTACTGGGATACTGTAGCCTTCGATGAGTTTGCCGGTAAATACAAACGAGCAGACCGGGCCCTCGTTGATATCTTGAAAAATTATCTGGCCAATAAAACTTTTTCGCGCGGCATTGAGCCACTTGGGGCTGAAGCTTCTATGGCTTTTGTTGGTAACACGCAACATACTGTGCCTTACATGCTCAAACATGATGATCTCTTTGCTGAGCTTCCACTCCATTATCATGATTCTGCCTTCCTTGACCGCTTGCATTTCTACATCCCCGGTTGGGAGGTTGACATCATTCGGGGTGAGCAATTCTCTGATGGTTACGGTTTTGTTGTCGATTATTTAGCAGAAATATTACGCTACATGCGCAATTTGGATTTTTCTGATAAATACCAGCCTTTTTTTGCTATGTCCCCTGACATCACAACACGAGATAGAGATGGGATAGTCAAGACATTTTCGGGTCTGATGAAGTTGATTTTCCCGCACGGTGAAGCCTCATCTGATGATATTGAGTCACTTTTGCGTTTTTCAATTGAAGGCCGTAAACGTATCAAAGATCAGCTCTTGCGCATAGATAAAACCTTCTACAAGGTTGATTTCAGTTACATTAATCTTGATGGCGAGACTAAACAAGTTGCGACCCTTGAAGAAAGACAATATCCTACGTTCTATCATCAGTTTTCTGGTGCAGAAGCTCCTGATGCCGAGGCTGAAACGTCCATCAAGATTTCTGACTTGAATGTGTGCCAAAAGGAGAAAGAACTCGAGCATACTACGCTCAAAGAAAAACATATCGTCGTGGAAGAAAACCAACGGGGCGTGACCTTTGATGATTTATTTGGAGCCTATCTTAAGGGGGCAACAGAAATTACAATTTATGATCCGTATATCAGAAAGCGCTACCAGGCTCAAAATCTGGTGGAATTAATTGAAACGATCATTAGAGTAAAGCCCGAGGGAGATGAAGCAAGAGTGCAGCTTTTTACTACCAAAAACGATTATAATGTATCCCAGCAAGAAGAAATGTTGGAGAACATTCAAGATACGAGTCAAATTGCTGGTATCGTTTTTGATTGGGAGTTTCTAGATCAAGAAAGCATTCATGCTCGACATATCATAACCGATCACGGATGGAAAATTTTATTGGATCGAGGTTTAGATGTATTTCAACCATTTGAACCTATGTTTGGTATTGCGCTAGGTAATAGGATGCAAGAATATCGCTCCTGCCGGCCCTTTGAGATTACTTATATTAAAATATAGAAGATGCTGAAGAGCATGCAAAATAAGACTTTGGCAATCCCATGCCTATTACAGGAGGAGTCCCAAGTTTTAGAACAAAATCCTCCTGACTGCCATATTTCTTGATGGTGGCACGGTTGTACCCTGTCTGTGCCGCGATTTGACGAATGCTTAAGCCTAGTTGCCTAAAACCTGTCCAACTTTTCGTCCGCACCCCCATTGTTAACATCTCCGTTCATCCTTTCAGTTTGCTTAAC
>CAZAJB010000240.1:0-1859 GCA_964485345.1 uncultured Clostridiaceae bacterium | reverse complement strand
GGCAGAAATCCTTTCTGAGAGTACAAGACGAAATGATCTCCTGAAAAAGCTAAACCTCTATATGACCGGAGGTGTGCAGGAATACTGGGTGGTTGATCCTAAAAAGAAACAGCTTTCCATAAAGCTCCAGAAAAAGCTTTTTCCATTACGTTTCCAGACCTCGTTATAAATTTTGCCACTGTCTTCTTGACAGGGAGCAGTTCAAAAATTTGGGGGCCAACCTCGGTTCGCTTGCGCTATGTTCCAAGACTCCCCCTGAACTTCCTTCAGACCCCACTGTTACCAGTGACGTCCACAACGGCAGGAATACCCATAGTATAGGCTAGAATCGAAGGACTGTGAGGTCTGTCCACCGTGTTGCGTAACGATCCCCAAATCTTGTACGATGGCACACGCTACACAAACGTGCTCAACCCCGACTCTTTCTCTGATGCGAATAAGAACACCTTAGCAGCAACAATGCGATCTATGGATTTTCACATCCATAAGAGCCAGTCCTTCCCCAAACGCGATCAAGGGATGCGCGTGGCGATTACACTAGAGTTTAAGCATCATCTTCTATGCAGTGACATTTTTAATTTCATCCGCACCTCACATACGAGTTTTTCGCCTCCGGTTGACCTTTCATGCAATTTATAGTATCATTACCTTACCAGTAGGCATACTATGCTCTGGAAGGAGAATCAAATCATGCAAAGGCTATCACAAGAAAAACTAGCCCAAACCGTTAAAGAAAGAAGAAACGAGAAAGGGTGGACCCAGCAACATCTAGGAGACCTAACTAGTATTCACAGGCTGATCGTGGGCCGCATTGAAAACGGGAATTTTTTACCCTCCATTATCCAGCTAGAAGCATTGTCTGAGGCGCTGGGCTTCAATATCCCAGATTTATTTGTGGACAAACAACCACAGAATTCATTTGTCGCCCTGCGGAGCGAAGCACTAAGTGAAAACGAAAGGGAAGGTGTGGATACATTATTCCGGATGATGCTCTCACTACGCCAACAAATCGTACTCAGGGGGAAATTCGCACATGAAGCAGAACATCGTTCTTAACGAACTCCAAGTTGAGGAAATCAGAAAACTGGCAGAGAAGGAGCGACAAACACTTGGTTTTATTGGCGAGGTACCCATTGGAGAGGCTATTTTCCGCGCCTTAGATACTCTGGGTATTATATTATTGGAGTACCCCATAGATTCAGAAGGAGATAGACAAGCGTTCTCAGCCTCATTACTCTATTCCGAGGTTGATGGAAACGAGCTGGTCTTTTTAGGTCTTAATACCGCTGACTACCTAGATAAGCAAATATTCGCCGTTGCCCATGAGCTCTATCACTACTTCACTAAATCGGGTTCCCATTTGAGCCGCCTGAATGGCGATGGTGATCTTATCGAAGCTATGGCGAATCGATTTGCCGCAGAGTTTCTCTTACCACAAAGCATACTGAAAAGCATTGTCTTGAAGGGATTTAAGCGATCGTGTCTGCAAGATATACGATTAAAGACATTACTCCGTTTTATTGCTCGGCTACAGTGCGCATGGTGGATCCCCTATCGTTCTTTGGTCAGAGCACTCCGCGAAATTGACGCTATTGATTCCGAACAATATGATCTTCTTTACACCATTGAGGAAAGAGACAGCTCTGGAGAGTATTGGAAATACGGAGAGGCCATAAACGGCGATATTTTCTTAAAGCTTAATACGGTGACACTCGATATTGGCACCTCGCCGGAAAATATTGAGTTAATCATTAGGAATTTCGAGGACGATCTAATTGATGAACACTTGTTTGTAGAGACACTTAACCTATTTCAGAAGAAACCCGAAGACTTTGGCTACTCCCACGAAATTACAAGTG
>CAZAJB010000239.1:0-1864 GCA_964485345.1 uncultured Clostridiaceae bacterium | reverse complement strand
TGCCCACCAACTCATTGTCACCGAAGAAATTGAACGGTCAGGCTGTCAGCTTGTCTTTATCAACTTTGACTGGAAGAATAACCCGGAAGGACGGCTTTTTTACAGCCTCAGAGGAGCAATCGCGGAGTATGAAAAGGAGAAAATCAAAGAGCGAACCATGCGGGGTTTAAGACAAAAGGCGAAGCAAGGCGGACTCACCCACGACCCAAGAGCCTTTGGTTATGAATACGACAAGGAAAAGAACAACCTGAACATTGTACCCGAGGAAGCAGAAGTGTACAAAATGATGTCCCGCTGGTTCTTGCAGGACCAGCTTGGGTACAGCGGAATAGCCGCCAGACTCACCGAAATGGGTATTCCCACGAAAAGGGGTGCAGAAGTTTGGGCAGCCACTACAGTTAGCAGAATGATGACCAACACCCTCTATAAAGGAGAGCTTTGGATCCAGCGCTATGATACTGTCGGTAAAAAGTCCAACAGGTACCGTAAACCCAGTGAAAAGGTCAAGGCTAAGGTAAGGCCACGGGACGAGTGGATATTGGTCGAAGTCCCCCCGATCATTGACGATCTCACCCACCAAGCCCACCTGCGCCAGGCAGAGAGAATCTCGAGGCTGTATAACAAGCGCACCTTCCATGGCCACTATTTATTGAGTGGATTATTGCGCTGTGGGTTGTGCGGCACAGCCATGAGCGGGACTACTACAAGGGGTCGACGATATTACAGGTGCAATGCCCGCAACTCATCTGGCGAGGATGTATGCAGTCTACCATATTTCCGGGCGGAAAAACTAGAGAAGCCAGCCTGGATGGAAGTGTCTCAATGGCTAGAACATCCAGAAGCTCTGGTGGCTGCCATCCAGGCCCAACTCCACCATCCTACCATTGATCTTGATCTAACGGTTACAAAACGACATCTGGATGAGGCAACGAAGGAACGTGAGCGGCTCATCGATCTTGTTCAAAAGGGCGTAGCGTCAATCGACGAAGTTTCAGAGAGGATGCGGGACCTAGGAGATCGAATCACAAAACTTACGGGGACGGTGGCAGAACACAAACAGCGAGAAGCTCGCTTTGCCGTCCCGAAGATACATGAAGTTGAAACGGCTCTTGCTGCGCTCCAAGACAGTTTCAAGACACTTGACTTTGATGGTAAACAGACAATCATGAGGGATTTAGTCCAGCAGATTGTTATTACTCCATCGGAGATGGTTATTCAAGCGAGGATCCCCTCTTTTTCCGATACAACCGAAAGCTAATTTGTCGCGACGATTGTCGGCTCCCCAGGCAGTGCTCAAATCGACCTTCAGTCCTTCTTCTTCAAAGAATCCATTGGCAATGGCAACATACTGCGGTGCATAGAATACAGAACGGACTACTTCAGACAGTCGTACCGTCTGGAGCTCTTGCGCCGAGGCGTTTGCCCCCAAGAGTACAGCTACAATGCCCACCGCAATCACTAACAAAGTCCACGCTTTTTTGGACACATCAATTCCCCCCTTCATTTACCCTGTATAGTATTCTTGTTCTAGGAAGGTGTGCCTGAGAGAAATCCAAGGTGATGGAACCTCATGGTCTGTAAGATGTTGGGTTAAGCCAGGCCTGTTCTGGGCACAACTAATGCCTAAGGGGTGATTGTTGTGGTGAAGAATAGCCCAATATTTACTGGAGTCCTCATCGGGCTTTTGGCGAATGTCGTGAAACTAGGTGTTAACTATCTAGGATATCTGCTGAGTTTAACGGATGTCGTCTTCTGGCAGCTCGTTTCCACCATGACGCTCCCTGAAGAATACCCCTATACCACATCCACATTAATCATTGAGGCCATCACAGACCTGACAGTGGCGTCTTTTTTGGGAGGGCTT
>CAZAJB010000238.1:0-1865 GCA_964485345.1 uncultured Clostridiaceae bacterium | reverse complement strand
CGCCCTGAACGAGAAGCTGGACGATCCCTTGGGCTTGCCTGCGCAAAGCAAAAGGATCCTGGGACCCGGTGGGGTTACTACCCACAGCAACACAGCCGACTAAGGTGTCTAGTTTGTCTGCTAAACTTACGATCGTGCCTTCCACTGTACTTGGCACTGAGTCGCCGGCAAAGCGCGGCTTGTAGTGCTCCCGAATCCCAGCGGCAACTGCAGGATCTTCTCCCTGAGCTAGAGCATACTTTTCACCCATGATACCTTGCAATTCCGGGAACTCATAGACCATCTGTGAAACAAGATCACATTTTCCCAGGCGAGCTGTACGGAGCACAGTCTCCGCCCGCTCACCATGACCTAGCATCTCCATCAGATTCTCAGCCAGGGTCTCCATCCGTCTGACCTTATCTCCCATAGAACCAAGCTTCTCTTGAAAGACAACTCCCTCAAGTTTGCCCAGATTGTCGGCAAGGTTCGTCTGTAGATCCTCATCATAGAAGAACTTAGCATCCGATAGACGGGCCTCTAGAACCTTCTCATTTCCCCCGATGACATTCTCTAAATGATTGTCTGCTCCGTTACGTACCCCAATAAACTTGGCTACAAGTTTGCCCTCTGTGTTATGAAGAGGAAAATATCGCTGGTGCTCTTTCATGGAAGTGACTAATACCTCTGCCGGCATCTCCAAGTACTCTGGAGCGAAACCACCGCAAAAAGCGGTTGGAAACTCTACAAGATTAACCACTTCATCCAGCAAACGCTGGTCTGCCAAAACCTCTGCCCCTTCTTTGTGAGCGAGATTCTGAATTTGTGCCCACGTCGACTGACGCCTTTCTTCTGCATCAACTAGAACATAATGATCCCTCAGCTTTTCCACATACTCCCCTGGAACTCCGAGCCTAATTGGGCCGGAACCAAGCTGGCGATGGCCGTACGTCCATTGGCCTGCCTGGATCGCCTCAATTTGGACGGGAATCACCTCAGAATCCAAGAGGGCGACAATCCAACGCAGAGGGCGAGCATAACGCGACTCATAGTTGCCCCAGCGCATATTCTTCGGAAAACTCAAATGGGTGATCACGTCCTCCAAGAGCGGCGTTAATAAGTCCCGGGTCTTTTGACCCTTCACCTCTTTTCGGACATAAACGTAATCGGCCCCTTGCCAGGACTTAACGATCAGGTCGCTCTCCGTCACTCCTTGGGAACGCAAGAATCCCTCTCCGGCCTTGGTGAGGTTCCCCGCCTGGTCCCGCGCGATATTGAGGGGTGGTCCTTTTACTTCTTCCACCAGATCGTCCTGTTCGGCTTGGAGATTACGAATCAAAAGAGCTAAACGGCGCGGTGTACTGAACTCAAGGACCTCGCCATAGGTGAGTCTTTCTTGATCAAGCTTCTTTGTCACACTACTAGATAGTTGTCCTAGAGCTTTTTCTACAAAGCGGGCTGGGAGCTCTTCAAAACCCAGCTCTAACAAGAAGTTCTGCATCTATCCACGCCCCCCTTTCAGCATGGGAAAACCTAGTTTTTCTCTTTCCGCTAGATAACCTTGGGCTGCCATGCGAGCTAAAGCCCTCACGCGTCCAATAAAGCGAGTGCGCTCACTGACACTTAAGGCACCCCGAGCATCGAGGAGATTGAAGGTGTGGGAACACTTCAAGACGTAGTCATAGCCTGGAAGGACCAGGCCAGCCTCCATAAGCCTTTTGGCCTCTGCTTCGTGCAAGTCAAAGAGAGTAAACAAGGTAGCAGCATCAGACGTTTCAAAGTTGAACTTAGAAAACTCAATTTCGTTTTGCATGAATACGTCGCCATAGGTCACATCGCCAACCCATTTCAAATAGAAGATGCTATCCACGCCTTGAATAAAGGTT
>CAZAJB010000237.1:0-1877 GCA_964485345.1 uncultured Clostridiaceae bacterium | reverse complement strand
CCCCACCAGAAAAACCGCCACCTGTTCCGCCGCTGCCTTGGGGCATGGTGACCTTAGTAACAGAAGTTCCCACTGAGTTGGTCATATGACTCATGCGGCTTGCACCAAAGACATGGTAGTACACGAACCAATTCGAGGCAAAGCGATAGTCGCCCTGCTCAAGACGGGGGAACCGCACTTCGAGCTCTTTCAACATTTGGTCCGCGACGCCTAAGGTAATGGCGTAGGGCAAAAATGGCTCCCAGATCCCAAGAGAACCAACTCGAGCAGTATCGACCCTCGAGGACTCCTTAAGGTAACGTCGAAATGCCCTCCATTTTGTGAACTCTTGGTGCCCCTTAGCGGAACGGCGCGTTGCCGCCGCCACAACAATGCCCAGGGCAACGAAAGCCATGACCAAAGCTACTACACCAGTAATATACAGTTCAAAGCCAAGGGCAACGAAGCCTAGCCCCACGATGAGTAAAATGGGAATGATAAACCACAGAACCTTCTTGGCCTCAGGGTCAAAGAACTGGTGTTCTTTTGAAGCCTCCTTGACCTCCTTAACCCATTCTGTCCAAAATGTACTGAAGACCTTAGAATTGCTTTTAGCATAGTTCTGAAACTCCTCTAAAGTGACCTCGTCTTGGCCAATATCAACGAACAAGAGCCGCAATATCTTTTCTTCATAAGCACGCAGCGTTCTTCCTTGTGATTCAGTATCCTGGATCTGCTTTCTGACGAACTTGTAGCTCGAGTCGTCCTTGCCACGTCCCTTGAGACCCACCACTTCTTCAATGGTGAGAAAGCCCCGCCTAGCTAGATCAAGCAGCGTGGAGGTGAAATCCCTACTATCAACCGTCTGGCGATAGAGAACCGCCAGTTCTGCTGGGGGATAGTGGGCGGGCAACTCTTTATAATATCGATCTTGGTAACCAGGTGCTTGCCTACCATGATTATTCCAGATTACGGCCGCAAAAAGCAAAGTCAGAAGCAGGACTACTCCCGCCAGATAGGGATCCAGGGCCCGGCGTCTCTGGGTACGTTCAGCTCGTTCTTGGGCCTGTCTCAGTGCCTCTGCTCGCCGCTCTTCCCCCGCGAGTTCTTCCTCAAAGATCGCTTGCAGGCGCGTCTCCCCTGTGTACCTAGAACCCAAGGGAACCAAAGAGTTAGGAAATACGACCCGCCCCTCCACAAATGTCTGGGCCGGGAGATTCTCTACTTCCCACACGATCTTGCTGGGCGATTCAATGGTAACAACTCCATGCAGGGGACCATGTCCCCACGCCGCTACTTCATCACTTTCTGCCCCCAACGGCAGGGACAAGACGGCCCTCATACGATCCCGGGGTTGATCCCAGCGCTGGCCCACAAACTGATAGTAGAACTCCGCTACATCCTCATGTTTGAGGATCACGTTATGCAACACATAACTTAGTTCAAAGTGGCGATCTTCGTCGCTGGCTTCAAAACTCCAGTCCACATAAACCTCATCTTCGGACTCCCGAACAAAATAGGTGCCGGCAGGACCAGGCGCATCGATATCCAGACGTTGGTAGGCAATTCCACCTTCGGAGACAACCACATCACTTAGCTCAATATCTCTGCTGGTGTCGAACCATTGAAACATGCCAGAAAAGGTGCCATCAAATTGCACGGTATGAATCTCGGTCACCCGCACCAAGCCGTCAGCCCCTACCCTAGCGTCGATCTCCAAGTCTAGAAAGCGATGACTGCGAGCCAGCACATGAGGCGCAGACATCAACACAAGTAATAGGACCAAAGCCAAACCAAGCCAGCGTTTCATCATGAAAACCTCCTCACCATAGCATATGCTGTCAGATTTCGCCAATCCCCCTTTGAATCCTGCCACAATAAGGAAACAGGCGTGGGCA
>CAZAJB010000236.1:0-1891 GCA_964485345.1 uncultured Clostridiaceae bacterium | reverse complement strand
AGGCTTTACAGTTATGAACACAGAATTTGAAAATCTCTTTAGTCCGTTGAATTTAGGGCCTGTATCTATTAAGAACAGGTTTGCACTTACTGCGGTAGCAGAAGGATTTTCGCAATCGAATGGATTGTCAAACCGTAGATATGAGAACTATATGGCAAGACTTGCGGAGAATGATGTCGGCTTGCTGATCACAGGAAATAGGTTGGTTCACCCTCTGGCAAGTGCTCCAGCACGGAGTTACATTTGGGGTTTTCTGGAAGAAAATCTCAAAACAGATCAGCGAATTGTGCAGCGCGTGCATGACGCAGGTGGAAAAATCTTCATGCAACTGAATCATTTTGGTGCGCATGGTAATAGTTCTGCAACTGATGACTACAGAGTCCTTAAAGCACCATCGAGACAAGCCTCTCCGGTGTGGAATGAGGCCCCAGATGAAATTACAGAAGCAGATATGTCTGACCTCCTGGACTACTACGGAAAGTGTAGTCAGTTGGCCTTGGAGGCTGGATTTGACGGCATTGAAATCCACATGACCAATGCGTATCTCTTGCATCAGTTTCTGTCTCCTGTGTACAACCACAGAACGGATCAATACGGCGGAAGTGTTGAGAATCGCGTTCGATTCCCATTGCAGGTCATGGAGAGAGTGCGCCGAGAAGGCGGAGACCGCATGGCTATAGGTGCTAGGTTGACAAGCAGTGAGAGGATTGAAGGTGGGCTTGACGTGGCGGACTGGGCGGCGATCGCACGCATCATTTCTGAGGCGGGAAACTGTGATTTCCTTGGCTTTTCAGCTGGAACCTATCACAGCTTTGGCGCACAAATCGGCATATCAGACTTTCCATCCAACTACCTCGTTGACGAAATATCCAGGATTAAAGACCAAGTTAATGTGCCGGTTATTGGCTCAGGTGCACTGCAAGATCCTGTGTACAATAATTTGCTAATTAAAAGGGGAAAAATGGATATGATTGGGCTCGCACGCCCGCTTCTCGCTGATCCTGAATATGTAACCAAAGTGAAAAAGGGTAACATTGGTGCGATACGGCGCTGTATCCGTTGTAACCAGGGGTGTATCGGAAGGTTGTTTAAGTCTGTCGCAGTGGCCTGCACGATAAATCCTGAATTTGGTCGGGAAGGATTTGTATCTGGAGCACAGAAGAAACAAGCTAGACCAAAAAAGTACCTAATCGCTGGCGGTGGAGTTGCCGGGATGAAGGCTGCAATTGGGCTCAAGAAGCGTGGTCACCAAGTTTTGCTTTGCGAGCAATCAGAATCGCTTGGCGGGCAGGTTCGCTATATATCCAGACAGCCTGGTCGTGAAAGTTTTTCCATGCTCATCAAGGATTTGGAGTATGAATTAGTCTCAGAGAATATTGAAATAAAACTTAATCAGAAGGTCGACGAGAGCGTTCTGGATAGATTTTCTCCAGACAAAGTCATTGTTGCGACAGGGTCAATACCAAAACGTAACGGCGAAAGCGGAAAATTTCCATTTCAAAAAGGCATACCTGGTCTAAAGGATATGAAAGTGATCTCTGTGCCAGAGTTGCTTGACGGAGCGGGCGACGATTGTAAACACGTATTGATCATCGATGATGAGGGCAGTCGGTATACGCTAGGTGCTGCCGAGTATCTATTAAATAAAGAGGTTCGTACAACCCTAATTACCCCCACGCCGCAGCTTTCACCAATGCTAGGCATGACGTTAGAACAACCGACACTCTACTCACGTGTTTTCCAAAAGGGTCTCGATGCTCATGTGAATACTTGGGTTAAGACTGTTACCCCAAATCATATTATTGTCTACAACATCTATTCAGGACATGAAATAGAACTCAAGAGTATAGATACGATAGTTGTATCCACAGGACGAGACCCTAATTTAAGT
>CAZAJB010000235.1:0-1907 GCA_964485345.1 uncultured Clostridiaceae bacterium | reverse complement strand
ATTCAGCGACTGGTCCGAGCTGATCTGGTTTCATAGTGCCCATCATTTTCTCAAGGGTGAGGGCAGTTGCCAAGAAGGTGGAACAAACTTCCCTTTGCAGCGTAATAAGGGGGAGGATGTTCTGTAGCCCACTCTGGAGACTTCTTCTGCGTACAAACTCTGTCACTCGGTCATAGAGATCTTGTTCTTGTGGGGTTAGAGAGACAATGATGGGATGTACTATGCGTTCGGTAAACTGGATCGTGCCCTCATCCCGACGATTACGAATCATCACCTGGCTCAAAAGGTGCTTTAGCTCTTGGGGGTTTCTCGGGGTCCTTTTGTCTTCGATAAAGCGCTCCTTAAAAGAGCGGTAGCTACCCAATTGACCTGGTTTAATTAGGCAAATTAAGTTGTAGAGTTCTTTAAGATCATTTTGAATGGGGGTGGCTGTGAGCATCAAACAATACTTTTTTTGGATAGAGTCCACGAAGCGATAGCTGATGGTAGCGTTGTTCTTGAGCTTGTGTGCTTCATCAATGATCAATAAATCGTATGGGATTTCCGCTATATGTGAGGCATGCGGTTCGCGCTTAGCAGTGTCTAAAGATGCAATCAGAATATCTGTATACTGCCAGTCCCATTCATTGCGCTGAATGCCAGCTGCTATGTCAAATTTTTCATAAAGTTCATGATACCACTGCCATAAGAGGCTTGCTGGCGTAAGTATCAACACTTTTTTCGCCAAACCACGCAAGAGGTATTCCTTTAAAATGAGCCCTGCCTCAATTGTCTTACCCAAACCAACTTCATCCGCTAAAATAGCCTGACCTTGCATGTCGAAGAGGACCCGTTTTGCGGTCTGCAGTTGATGGGGATAAGGCACCACGCCAACTTGTTTCCAGCGTTCCTTGAGGTATTCTACTGCCAAAAGTTCGGTGGTTTCTTGCTGGCTGATGGTTAATTCATCGGCTTGCCTAGCTAGGGAATACCAATCCCAGCTGTCGAAACGCTTGGCCCTGAAGTGGCTCACGATTTGTTTAAAACCCCTCGAAAGAACTTCCGCTTTGTAGTGGGGCAAGTCCACTTCTTGGAAGAGCACTGGAGCTTCTTTCCGTACCTCTGTTTTTGTGAAATCTGAAAAGAATTGACGCACTTGCTTCAACCTCCTTACACCAGCGTTTCCATTTTTGAGAGTTGTTATGAGTAGGGATGGACTTCCCGCAAAGTAGGGTCATGAGAAGGAGCTGGCAAATATTGCAAGAATAGTAGAAACACATTCCAGAGGAGGTAGATCGAGCGTACCGTGCTCATGGTGCGTTCAGACATAGAGCAAGGGGGAATAAGGAGGCATGAAGAGACAAGTTTTCGTTTGGACACTGCTCTTAGCATTGGTTCTAGGTATAGGAGTAGCGAGTGCGGTGGAACTACTCGATCCACGCGTCTTGGATATTGAGGGAGATCTAGACGGACGAATCGGAAACCATGGGGGCACCATGACGGTGGTCGGTGGCGCTTCTGGGCCAAAGACATACAATCCACACCTTGCAGCCGAAACCTCCAGTACTGACGTTACGGATCGTATTTTTGAAGGTCTAGTGACACTGCATCGTGATACGGGCTTGGTCATGCCTAAGCTTGCCCGCGAGTACGAAATTAGCGAAGATGGTACAGAGATCGTTTTCCATCTGCGTCGTGGGGTGCAGTGGCATGACGCCGAAGAATTTACTGCAGATGACGTTATCTTCACCTTTGACGTAGTCTATGATCTCAATGTAGGCTCCAACTCCCGAAGTGGCCTACTCATTGATGGTCAACCTATGCAGTATGAGAAAATCGACAACTATACCGTGAAGTTTACATTACCTCGTCTACATGCTCCGATTATGTTCGCCATCGGGACTCCCATCGTTCCTGAGCATCTTTTG
>CAZAJB010000234.1:0-1926 GCA_964485345.1 uncultured Clostridiaceae bacterium | reverse complement strand
ACAAAGGACAAAAAGTGGCGCCAGATCCACTGGCAAGTTGAGCTCGGTGCACTCATTATAGCTACTTCCCATGCTCTCTGGTTCATTACTCGCATCCTAAGAAGCTGATTCACCATAAAATGGGGGCCTAGCCCTGCTACTTGCCAAAGAGCTTGGTGATTCTCTCAAGCAAAGGTTTTCTCTTTGGCACTGAGGGAGATACGCTCGCTGTCTTTTTAACTTCCACTGGCTTCTTAATTTCCACGGGTTTGTCCTCCATTGGAGGTCGCTTAATCGGCTCCGGGCGCGGCGTAGGCTGCGGGCGGACTGTTACTGCTGTCTTTTGCTCTGTCTTAGTCTGTTGGCGATGTTTTTGCTTAGGCTGCCTCGGTCCTCTAGGTGAGCGTTTTTGTTGCGTTCTTTTTGGTCTTGCCTGAGACGAAGCGGAAGCGGGACGACTTGTCTGCCCTTTGGACTTAATCCATTCTTCTGCGCTAGCTTTGCGTGCATTAAGTTCTGCGTCGGTGGGTAAGTCGGCTTCAGGAATCATCGCTCCGATGTGCTCCTCAATTTCGTAGAGGGACATGATATCTTCACCTGTAACGAAAGTGACCGCGCGCCCTTTTTGACCAGCGCGGCCCGTACGGCCGATCCTATGGATATAGCTATCGTTCTCCATGGGGACATCATAATTAATGACGAGGGCCAAGTCATCAATGTGCAGGCCCCGGGCTGCGACATCAGTGGCTACAAGTAAGTGAAATTTGCCCTGTTTAAACTGCTTTAGGGTCTGCATCCGTCTTCCCTGGGGAATGTCGCCGTGCAGTGCTTGAACTGCATATCCTTTGCGCTCCAAATAGCTGCGAACCTGATCAACCGCGTTCCGAGTGTTACAGAAGATCATGCAGCTTTCCGGCTGTTCCACCAAGAGTAGACGATTCAACTGGGTGCGTTTTTCATTTCCGTTGACACGATAGTACTTTTGTTTAATACTATCCACCGTCTTCGTGGGCGATTCAATTTCAATGTTGATTGGGTTTTTCATGTAAGCTTTGCATACCCTATTGACCTCAGGAGGTATGGTAGCAGAAAAGAGCAGTGTCACTCGCTTTCTCGGCAAGGCTTTGATGATGCTTACCACCTGATCAATAAAACCCATGTCCAACATGCGGTCTGCTTCATCAATGACCAAAAAACGGATGTTCTTTGTTACTAGATTCCTTCGTTTAAGGTGGTCAAGCACACGCCCAGGCGTTCCTGTGACAATGGACACGCCTTTTTTGAGTGCTTCGGTTTCTACATTTATGCTGTGTTGTCCGTATACAACAGCGGTTCGATGAGGCAAATACTTCGCAATCAACTTTATTTCGCTGTCGACCTGCACTGCCAATTCTCGAGTAGGAGCAAGGATCAGACCCTGGGGGCCTGGCTCTTTTGGATTAATCATCTGCAGCATAGGAACGCCAAAGACAGCGGTCTTGCCACTACCGGTCTTCGATGTGACAATTAAATCCTCTCCATTCAGCGCATGGGGGATCGCTGTGCTCTGTACCGCAGTGGGTGTTTCAAATCCCATTTCTGCAATGCCTTTCAAGATTGGTGCCGATATGCCTAAATCATTAAAACTCTTATTCATTAGTAACCTCTTCCGTTATTGCAAGATGTTTCTATTATACCACTCTTAGCGCACTTTTTGTATGTTGCAAGGGCATCGCCGCGTTCCAAATATAAGAATTCATCAGGCTATTAAAGACAGAACATCCCCGAAACCGTAGATGGTAAAGTCATATCCCATCTCCTTCAGAGCATTTTCTTCTCTCCTAAATTCATGCTGCATGGTCACGAAGACGACTGGAGTGGCAAAAAAATCCCTGCTTAGGCGTTGTTGGATACATTTCATATAATCAAGTTTCTTATTAGTAGCCCTGCTCCCGTCTAAGTAATTGG
>CAZAJB010000233.1:0-1976 GCA_964485345.1 uncultured Clostridiaceae bacterium | reverse complement strand
CACTGATTATAAGCATATATGTAAATCCCGCTCAATTTGCACCCGGAGAGGACCTCAGGGAATATCCCCGAGATTTCGGGCGTGATAAGATGCTCGCCCGGGATGCAGGTGTCGATGTGATTTTTTACCCTTGCCTAACCCATGAGCAGAAGGAAGACGCAGGCGCGGACAATCATTTTAATTGCCCTATCGTGATTTCGTATCCAGAAGTCATCAAAAATAATGTTGGTCAAGTGCAAGAAGCGGGCATCAAGTTTGTCTATCCGTTCCTACCTTTCAACCATAAGGCACGGCTCACGGAGCGGTTGATTGAAGAGTTGGCAGAACTGGATATCGGGCCTACTGAGGTGCAAGGCGCAGTTGATAAAGCATGGGATGAACTGGAGAATTACAAAGCTGATATGCGCAAGAAGGGCGAAGAAACCCTTGCTTACTTGGACGAACATAACTTGAAAGGAATTGTTCTAGCAGGCCGTCCCTATCATCTTGATCCTGAAATTAATCATGGTATTCCCGATATGATCAATGACCTAGGGATGGCTGTGTTGACAGAGAATTCTGTCGCTCACTTAGGTGAAGTCGTGAGACCCCTTCGGGTTGTGGATCAATGGGCTTACCATTCTCGCCTGTATGCAGCAGCGAGTTTTGTTGGTGGACAGGAAAACTTAGAGCTTGTACAGCTAAACTCCTTTGGTTGCGGCCTTGACGCAGTCACAACGGACCAGGTTGAAGAAATCCTACACGCCCGCTCTAAGATGTACACTTGTTTGAAAATAGACGAAGTGAATAATCTAGGCTCAGCTAGAATCAGAATGCGGTCTTTACAGGCCGCCATGGTAGAACGGGAGAAGCAAGGTCACAAACCAAAAGCAGGTCCACAGACTGGCTATGAGCGAAAGGTATTTACCCGGAAAATGAAAAAGGACCATACGATCATCATTCCGCAAATGGCTCCCATTCATTTTCGGTTTTTAGAAGTAGCCATGACCTTGTCAGGCTATAATATTGTGATGTGCCCCGCCATGGATAAAGAGGCGGTGGAGGTGGGGCTCAAATATGTGAATAACGATGCTTGCTATCCCGCGATCATTGTCGTTGGCCAGCTCCTTAAGGCCCTAGACTCTGGTGACTATGATCCGGATAACACCACGGTGATCATGAGCCAAACAGGCGGAGGATGTCGGGCGACTAACTACATCGGTTTTTTGCGTAAGGCGCTGAAGGATGCAGGTTATCCCCAAGTGCCAGTGCTTTCCCTCAGTGTCCAGGGTTTTGAGAAGAACCCGGGATTTAAGATCACCCTGCCCTTATTGCACAGGGCCATGCTTTCCCTTGTGTACGGGGACTTGTTGAGCAAATGTCTCTACCGTGTACGTCCCTACGAGCAAGTACCTGGATCGGCGAACGAACTCTATGAAAAGTGGGCGACCATCTGTGAGCAATCCATGCGGTCTTACTCGCTCAAGAAGTTTAAGGCGAACATCAAGGGTATTGTGGAAGAATTTGATGCTTTAGAGACAGTAGCCCAAACCAAGCCAAAGGTCGGCTTGGTAGGTGAGATTCTGGTGAAGTATCACCCCACTGCAAACAATGATGTAGTAGGTCTGGTAGAAGCAGAAGGTGCTGAGGCGGTTGTCCCTGAGCTCACGGATTTCTTCCTCTATTCTCTGTTGGGTTTTGATTTCAAACAAAGATATCTGGCAGGCAGTAGGATCGAAAGGCTGGCCAGTAACGCTGTGATTGAGATCATGGAGCTGTATCGTATTACCTATCGAAAAGCGCTGGCTGCCAGTAAGAGATTTTCTGCGCCGAAATTTATCCGGGATCTTGCCCAAAATGCCTCGAAGATCATTTCTCTAGGACATCAAACTGGGGAAGGCTGGTTTCTCACTGGTGAGATGGTGGAGCTCATTGAAAGTGGAGTCAACAACATTGTATGCATGCAGCCCTTTGCTTGTCTGCCAAATCATGTTGTG
>CAZAJB010000232.1:0-1986 GCA_964485345.1 uncultured Clostridiaceae bacterium | reverse complement strand
GGCTATCAATCATACTACTTGACCCTGCTTCGAGCCGGTATTGCGTTAGAGACAGAGACGAGTTCTAGGGTTCCATCTGGTGCAGTGGCTGCTAACAGCATTCCTTCAGAAAGCTCCCCACGCAGTTTAGCAGGTTTGAGGTTCCGCACAACAATAATACGCTTACCAAGTAGATCCTCAGGGGCATAGTGTTTGGCAATGCCCGCCACAATCTGGCGTTTTTCCGAACCAATATCTACTTGTAGTTTCAAAAGCCGATCAGCACCCTTTATGGGACCCGCCTCCACGACTTCGGCCACAACCAATTCGCACTTCAAGAAATCTTCTATGTTGATTACTACACCTTCCGGCTTTTCCTCGTCGGGGCCAGCGTCGTCCTTCTTCACACTCTTAACTTGCGGCGTCACCTCTGGCTTCACCTCTGGTTTTTCCTCTTTCTCGATCTCAATACGGGGGAAAATGGGGTCTCCCTTGTGTGTCTTTGTTCCTGCCGCCAAGAGTCCCCAGGTAGCATCGGCTAAGCCCTTGGACTCTAGATCATCGAGGCCAAGTTGCGCCCACATCTTCTCACCGGTCTCCGGCAAAAAGGGCTTGATCAAAAGAGCTACAATACGCAAGGTTTCCACCAGATTATACATTACAGACTGAAGTTCGCCCTTATCTTCCAGCTTGGCTAGGTTCCAAGGAGCACGCTCGTCAACGTACTTGTTACCCCTGCCAACCAATTGCCAAATCTTGATCAAAGCTTCGTTCAGTTTGAACTCCCGGAGGCAGCCGTCAACGACCCCTCCCAAACCGTTAGCATAATCGATGAGCGCCTTATCCACGTCATTAGGACTTGTTCCCGGTGCGGGAACGACACCTTCAAAATAACGATCCAACATGGACAGCGTTCGATTCAGCAGATTACCGAGGTCATTAGCCAAATCGGCATTCGTACGTTCGATCAACGCCTTCCGGGAGAAGTTACCGTCTTGACCAAAGGATACTTCCCGCATCAAAAAGTAGCGAATTGGGTCCACTCCGAATTCGGCAATAAGAACGAGGGGATCCACCACATTCCCCTTCGACTTAGACATCTTATCGCTATCGAATAGTAGCCAACCATGACCAAACACCGTCTTTGGCAATGGTAGATCTAAAGCCATGAGCATAATGGGCCAGATAATGGTGTGGAAACGCATGATTTCTTTACCCACCAGGTGTAAATCCGCTGGCCACCACGTATCCACCATCTCGTCATTGTCAGGATAACCGAGGGCAGTCAAGTAGTTTGTGAGGGCATCAAACCAGACATAGACCACATGTTTAGTGTCAAAGGGCACGGGAATACCCCAATCAAAGGTCGTCCGGGACACACATAGATCTTCCAATCCACCCTTGATGAAGTTCACCATCTCATTGCGGCGCGTTTCGGGTTGAATGAGCTCTGGGTGCTCTTCGATGTATTCTAGGAGTCGTGGTGCGTACTTGCTGAGGCGGAAAAAGTAGCTTTCCTCCTCCACAAGTTCTACGGGACGTTTACAGTCTGGACAGAGACCTTCTTCGAGGCGGTTTTCTACCCAAAAGGTCTCGCAAGGTGTGCAATACCAACCTTCATAGGTGCTCTTGTAGATATCACCTTGGTCGTAGATTTTCTGAAACACAGCCTGGACCGCTTTATGATGCCTAGGTTCCGTCGTGCGCACAAAATCATCATACTCGATGTTCATTTTCTCCCAAAGGTCCTTAAACGTAGCTACAATATCATCCACATAAGCCTGGGGGGTAACTCCTTTAGCTAGTGCCGTCCGTTGTATTTTTTGCCCATGTTCATCCGAACCGGTGACAAAATAAACCTCTCTGCCGGCAAAACGATGCCAACGGGCAAGAGAATCAGCCACGGTGGTTGTGTAGGCATGACCAATGTGCAGATGGTCACTGGGATAGTAAATAGGGGTTGTCACATAAAAACGCTCGGTCACAGTCATCATCCTCTCCTTTGCA
>CAZAJB010000231.1:0-1996 GCA_964485345.1 uncultured Clostridiaceae bacterium | reverse complement strand
CCCCTGATTGTTACTGCTCATACAAAGCCTCGCTAAGGGCAAAAGCGAGAAATCCCGCGCAGGTCGCAAATGCTTCCCCCGTCGTGCATGCACCAGTGATCTCATGGACGCTTTCACAGGCAACGCCATTATCCAGTTCTGTTCTGGACAAATGGAGAAAGGCAGATTCACGATATCCACTGAGCAAACTGTTACAGATAGAGAGTACCCAAGGATGGGGAGCGTGTTCACAGCCGATCTCGGCAATGGGCATGCCGCTGAACGAGTACTTGTATCCAGGATCTCGAATTGTGCGTACAGTATTGCGGTACACTTCTTCGTTTGAATCACAGAAGCCATACCAGGCCATGAGCATCAGGCTGCCGGGGGGCTCATCATAGATGTACCAATTACCCTCGAGATCAACCGCCCAGGCAAAGATCGGTTTTCCCTCGTGCTCCTTGACGCAGTGGGTGTAGATAGCCTGCCTTACCCGTTCGGCTTGCTCTGAAAAAGAGTACCCACAAAGGTCCGTTAGATCCGTCAGAATTCGCCACACCAGCATGTTGTTGTACGTCAGATACTTGTGGATATGCATATCGTCCGTCGGCTGCAAGAATGTCTCATAGAGATCAAAATCGGAATGCTTCTTCGTCTCCAAAATGCGCAGAATGCGCCGAATCCCGCTTTTTACGCACTCTTCATCAAGAATGCTGTGATCTCCTGAGACAGCGATATACCTCCGTAAAGCCAAGACTGGAGCACACAGTTCATCGAGCTCAAAACCTGGCTCTAGGACTGTTCCGTCAATAAAGCGACTATGGATTCCTACGTTACGAATCTGGCGTTTGAACACATAGATCAAGATCTCCCGGGCTAACTCCGTATCTACCATGACAATGGCAGGAAAGCTCCAGAGTAGACTGTCTCTGTCCCAATAGGCTGCGGACACGTAATAGCGTGGGCTGCGCGAGGTGACCAAGCACAACTCCTCCGTATCGAGTGTGATACCCGATGCGTAGAAGAAGTTGAAAAACATGTTCAGGTTGAGCAGTTCACCCAGCTTTTCATTAGGAGCTGGTAAAGTCCGGGCTTGCAGCCAGGATGCGGTTTTGGAGTATTCTGCTCCATAGCCTTGCCTGGATATCTCCTTGGCACTTGTTGCTGCGGCAACCTCTTCGTAGCCAAAACCCCAAATGATCTCTGTGCTGCTCTGTTCACCTGGCGAAAGCTCAGCGGTCCTTAACAGGCTGAACTGGACATTCCCCTCGTCATCTAGGCAATATTCCCAATCCACTTCAGGCTCAAATATGGGTGCGAAAGCAAAGAGGGGGAGTCCTAAACGCATATCCATGACGAAGGAATGGTTCCAGTTACTAGAATAGGCAAACTTCTTCCCATCGATTTTCTTTGATTCATTGATCTCTAGGAGCACGTCTCCGTAGCAGCCCTGCAAACCCCAGGTCACCCTTGCCTTTCTTGGTGCCCTAACGGCCAAGGAGTAGACAAAACCCCGTTCTCCCACGGGAGTAAGCAACACTCCGTGTACCTGGACTTCGCCAGCCTCGGCAGTAAATTGAGGAATCCAGTAATAATCACGTTTCCACTCAAAGTTGGTCAACATCGCCTCTTGGCCATCCACAAATACCACAGGACGCATGAGGGGCGCCGACGAAGTACCCTTTAGATGAATCAGCCCTTTGGCAGCCATATGGAGAAAGGTCAGTCCCTCTATGCTTCCATCTGCTTTGTGGATCGCCGGTAGAGACAAATACTCATTGCCAGTCACCATATACTTACTCATACCGCTCCACCCTCACCTTACGAGCTGAACAGCCCCGATTAAAGAGATGGACATCATGTCCGGGCTTGCAGACCTCAATTAGGAGGACCTCTTCTATGTCACCTATTCCGTATACCCGGCCATCCACTACGTTCAGATTGTTGCCTTGGTCATCCTGAAATGTACCGCTAGCTGCTCCAAAACAGAGAAAGGCCAGTTGTTTATAGCTCGTAA
>CAZAJB010000230.1:0-2012 GCA_964485345.1 uncultured Clostridiaceae bacterium | reverse complement strand
TTTATGGCGACCTGCAATCGCCCGTCAGCCGCGGACGTGAAGTTTTACTACGTTGCGCCATGTGACAGGCATCATGTATGGGATAGGCTGGCGCTGGTAGGGAGTAAGAAATGACTGACAAGACAATAAAATCCAGTAAAGGCCGGTGCTTGTGCCAATCGCTGGAGCAGATGCAGGAGTGCAAGCATTACGCGCCTATCGGCATTGGCTGGCAGCCTGAACGCTGTGTCTGGCTGTACGCATGGGATGGCACGACGTGTTTATTCACGACCACAATAGACAAGTTCATGAGGGTGAAGATTTGAAACGGGCAAGAAAGAAGAAAATAATGGGGATGTAACAGTGGTGAAACTATAATTATGTTCTTTGGCTAATCAATAAGAAAGGAAAAGGAAAGATGAGTAACGAAATTGAAAGCTATGATGAAGGCATCAGACGGAAGAAGTTCTCTGAAAAGGGGATTGATGTGCAGGTAATGTGCCTTGCAGACGAATTAAGCAGAACACAAAAGGCAGTTGAAGCACTGACGATGTTAGTGCGACAGCTTGGTAAACACAGCCACCAAAGCGGTGAAATTGTGTTTCCGCTGAATAAAGCCGAGTATAACAGATATTTCTTCCCAGAGAGCTTTGATTAGGAGGCAAGGCCATGAAGTACATAAAGAAACCCGTAGCGATTGAAGCATTCCAAATGACTGAGGAAAGACGCTTCGATAATATTGATTGGCCCGAATGGTTAAATGAGGCGTGGAATGCGCCTGACCTAACAGAGGGCGCATTGTCAATTGATCCCGATGACCCCGAAAGGAAAAAACTTGTTGTCGGAACACCCAGCGGACCAGTTGCTATAAGCTTTGGTGATTGGATTTTACGCGGCCCCGGAGGGGAAATATACCCCTGCAAGCCTGACATATTTGAGGCAACGTATGATGAAGCAAAACCATAAACTTAAAAAGTAAGAAAGGAGAAGGAAAGATGAATAACGAAAAGGTAATTTTGAAGGTTGGAAGGCATCTTGAAACACAGGTACTTGTTTACTTAGATGACGCAACAAAGATAATGGAGGCCTTGTCGGGTGCAGAGTTGGTTGAGTATGATTACAGAACAAATATGTACAGAGTTGGAGAGTCTGTAAGGTATTCTATCACTGTTCCACAGCCAAATGAGATAGCTTACCCAGATTCAAAAGAGGTAGTAGATAAACTTCATGCAACTATCGATGACCTTAACGGAAAAATCTATGCGTTAATGGATAAGCTTGAAGCAGCTAAGAAAGAATCTAATGAAACGGAGGCTTAGCATGCACTATGGTACAGAGGAAGGTTTCAGCATGAAAGCAGAGCAGTTTCACGTAGACTGTTTAGAGCTTAGATGGGACAAGCAAATTGGTCTTGTCTTCGACCTAACTAAAAGGGGAGGGCTGATATGAAGTACATAAGGAAAACTGCAGGAGTTGAGGCATTTCAAGTTACTCTAGATAGGATTACTCAAACGATTAACTCGAACAAAGGTTTACCTGTATGGCTTGTCAAAGCATTAAACAAATCACCTGATGAAATTTACTCAGTGTACTGTAAAGATGGTAAGGTATATCTCAGACTTCCTACAGGGAAGGCTCGTATCTTTCACAGAGACTGGATTGTTCAAATGTCTGAGGGAGTGTTAACCGTTTACTCTGATGCCTATTTTAGATATACCTTTGCTGAAAACAAGGTGATTAACGAGTCGTTGGTACTGGAATCAATTAGAATGATTATTTACCACACAGAAATTGTTAGCGCACGTATAAAGAACATTAAATTAGGAGCTGACTTATCTGAATCCACTACAGTAGCAGCGTTATCAGATATTGAAACTCTTGCAAAAAGTATTCGTGATGAGGTTAAAACAAGTATAGATTGATAAAGGAAGCTTCAATAAATGGAGAGGAGAAAGCATAATGGAGTCAATATTAAAGGGGCCGTTTAAGTTAGATGTTGAGAAGGGATACGCAACTGTCTATAATGTAAACAA
>CAZAJB010000229.1:0-2048 GCA_964485345.1 uncultured Clostridiaceae bacterium | reverse complement strand
CTGTTAAGGGAGTGAATGCATTGAAAAAGACACCTTTGGTTGTGATCGTATGTTTGCTTAGTTTGATAATCTTGGGTCAAGTTGTCAGTGCACAGGAGTATGAAATCGCCGTCGTAGTCAAAATAGCCGGTATTCCCTGGTTCAATCGTATGGAAGACGGAGTTAGGGATGCCGCCCAGGATCTAGGAGTAAACGCATATCAGTTAGGTCCTTCTGATGCAGATCCGGCCCTGCAAGTAAATATCATTGAGGACCTCATTGCTAAGGATGTCGATGCGATTTGCGTGGTACCAAATGACGCATCTGTCTTAGAACCAGTGTTTAGGAAGGCGAGGGAGAGGGGCATTGTTGTCCTTACACATGAATCACCGGACCAACGTGGTGCTGATTGGGACGTAGAGACAATTGACAACTACAATTTCGGGGTCATGAACCTAGAAGCTCTAGCTCAGTACATGGGTGGCGAAGGCGAATTTGCGGTTTTTGTTGGAAGTCTGACTGTTCCACTACACAATACATGGGCAGATGTTGGACTCGAGTACATTGCGGAGAACTATCCCGATATGAAACTCGTTACAGACAGAATTCCATGTGGAGAAAGTGCTGAGCTATCGTTCCAGAAGACTCTCGAATTACTCAGAGCCTACCCAAATCTCAAGGGCATAGTAGGGTTCGGAAGTCTTGGTCCGATTGGAGCTGCCCAGGCCTTGGAACAGAGGAACATGGCGGGAGAAATATCGGTAGTCGGAAATGTTATCCCAAGTCACGCTGCACCATATCTGCAAAAGGGTCTAATGCAAAAAGGTTTTCTGTGGGATCCTGCAGATGCTGCCTATGCGATGGTAGCCGTGGCAAAGGAAATCCTCGATGGAGGCGAAATCGAATCCGGACTAGAGTTACCTCGCCTTGGTAAAGTGGAAGTAGATAAAGAAGCCAGGTTAATTACGGCAAATGCAACACTAGAAATCACCAAAGAGAATGCAGAGAATCTTGGATTCTAACAGACATCGACAGAGCTGAGAAAAGGACCGGCTGGATTTGCTTTATGCCGGCCGGTCCTTTCATACGGTTTGCTGAGGAGGGCACTTGATGACCAGATCCAATTTGTTTTTGAAGCTCTCATCAATTTCTAAGATATACGGAGGCGTTGTGGCACTGGATAATGTGGACTTTTCACTTGAACGTGGAGAGATTCACTGTCTAGTGGGGGAAAACGGTTCTGGAAAAAGTACGATTATAAAAATCATCTCTGGTGTAGTTTCTCCCGAACCGGGGGCAGTGATCGAAATTGATGGCCAACAATTCACCAACCATTCACCGAGGCAGTCTCTTGACCGCGGGATCCAAGTTATCTACCAAGACCTTTCCCTATTCCCCAATCTTACTGTTGCTGAAAACATCAAAGGCGTACAGCATTTCAACAAACCTGGACTTGTTGACTGGAAAGCGATTCGCGCTGCTGCGGTCGAAGCCATGGAAAGAATTGGCGTGCAGATCGATCCACATGCTATCGTGGGTGATCTGTCCATCGCGGACAGACAACTCGCAGCGATCGCAAGGGCCCTGGCCCTAGACGCCAAACTCGTGATCATGGATGAACCCACCGCTTCTTTAACCAGGACAGAAGTAAACTCACTCATAAAAGTCGTCCACGATCTTTCTTCGAAAGGTATTACGATCTTGTTTGTAAGTCATAGACTTGATGAAGTGATGGAGATCGCCCATCGAGTTACGGTACTTCGCGATGGAAGGCTTGTTGGCGTCTATGATGCCTCTGAACTTGATCTTGAGAAGATACCTCAGCTAATGAGTGGAAAGGCTATCTTAAGTGAGCGGGTCTCTGCCTCAACTGTTTGCAACGAGGTGCTCCTTGAGGTAAGAAATCTCTCTAGAGCAAATAACTACAGAGATATCAGCTTCTCAGTGTCACGGGGTGAAATCTTGGGGATAACCGGTTTGCTCGGCTCGGGACGTACAGAACTGGCTCTCTCACTCTTCGGAATGAACTGCCCAGATAGGGGAGAGATCCTCCTTGAGGGAAAGAGACT
>CAZAJB010000228.1:0-2131 GCA_964485345.1 uncultured Clostridiaceae bacterium | reverse complement strand
AAGACCGAGTTCCCTTCATCATCCACTAGGTTCAGGTCGCTGCCCGCGTCCACAATCATGCGAATCACATCGGCATCATGCTCAAACAGCAGGGCATGTCTGAGGGGGGTGAAACCCGCATCATCCTCATGATTCAGGTCCGCTCCACCCTCGATCAAGAGCTTCACTACTTGAGGATCTAGCACATCAGCCAGGAAGACCAGGGCCATGGGTGTTTCACCATACATGTTGGTTGCATTCACATCGGCCCCGGCCTCGAGGAGTAGACGGACCACCTCGGCATTGGGACGAGGAGTTCCACAGGCTAACAAGAGCGCCGTATCTCCGTATTCGTTGCTGTAATTTACATCAACACCCGTTTCCAAGATCATGCGGATGACCAAAGGACTCTCTTCGCTGAGTAGAGCCTGCATGAGTGGGGAGTAACCCCAGGGGTCATCACCATGTACCACCGACGAATTACTTAGAGACGCCAGGATGAAACAGGCAACAAACCAAACTGTTAGCACTTTACGACGCTTCATTGAAATACCTCCTTGCCTATCCGCAGTCTAAAAGATGGAGAAAGGAATGAAAGATTCCTGTAACCAAGCATGCGATGAGAGAGACGACCGTGAATTGCGTTTTGACTGATGGTCCTGCAGTGAAAACCAGTTCTGTTTTTCAATATTCTTCCAAAACAGCCAATCGCCTGCCGACCCCCCCACGAGAAATATTAGGTTTCAAGACGAAAACAGACAGTAACGTCCATGTTGTGGTCGATTTATGCAAAAAAGAAGGAGGTATTTAAGAAAACGGCCAGAAAGTCTTTGGAATCCACAACTGCATTCCACCAACGCTTTTCCCCCAAGACGAAAGCACCAACCGTAATGGCTGGTGCTTTGCTGTAGGTATTATCGTTTCGCTTTAACCCTAAATATGAATAGAAGAAGTGGTATCAGATAGACGACGAGCAGACCGAGGGTTATGAAGGTCATTCGTGTCGACACAGGTGCAAGTCCGATCAAAAGTAGCATGGGTGCTCCCATCACAATGGCAAAACTGCTACCTGTCAAGAGATTGTTGGCCGCTGGAGTTTCGAAGTCCGGATCGATTTCGCGAAGCAGGAGCACTCCAGAGCTAATCGTACCTGTAAGCATGCCGTACATGGAGATCATTCCTTCGTAAAAGTAGCTTGGATAAAGCTTTTTGCAGATCCACTTAACCCAGAAGAAGGTTCCCAAGCCACCGGCGATGGACAAGAGGATGAAAGGGATCCACAGCCCTGAGAGATCCGTGATGTCGATAGATGCTATCCCTGCAACGATCATGACGTCGAAAGCCAGACCTGAGATGCGGCTCAAGAGGTAGTTATTTTGATACTGGCGTGTCATCATTCTCGACTTGCGCAGACCGCTAATGACGACCCGTACGAGGATGGCCATCAACGCACCAACGATGAAGTTAAAGCCCCACAGAAGTGGATCGAGTGTACTCGAGAGTCCTGGAGCCACGGCACCAACAAGAGATGAGAGCCCGTGTATTGCCAGATAGGTAAGTAGGTACACGATAAGGACCAGGGCAAACTGTACCGAAAATCTATCGATGGATTCTGCAATGGGAATCTCGTTTTGGTCCTGAAACTTTTCTATTGTCACCAGTTCTTCAACTTCCTCATACTGGTGCATTTTGACTTTGTCTTTGCTTACCAGCCAGTTCAGATAGATGACCCCGACAATGCAGGCACAAAGATACCCTGAGGCAGCAACGGAGAGTCCAAATGATCGGCCTCCTAAAAAGCCTAGGGCTTCATACATGCCACCAACGTTGTTGGCCTGACCGGGTCCTTGACCAAAGCCCATGGGTAGCAGGATGCCTGCGGCTTGGAACATGTTGGGCATAATAGTATAGGACAGCAGAAGCGTAACAAGCAATCCCATCATGCCCTGGACAACATAGGTCGAGATGATCAGTGCACCGCTTTTCGGCGCGGTGAGACGATCGGTAGTTCCTCCCGTTTCGATTTGGGGAACGCGCAACGAAAGAGCAATAAAACCAATGGCAATCCCATGGTAGGTGATCATTTCCAGGAACATGGCATTAATGTCCAGAAGATTGGCATTCCGCAGTAGAAGGAGGACAAATCCCGCCA
>CAZAJB010000227.1:0-2132 GCA_964485345.1 uncultured Clostridiaceae bacterium | reverse complement strand
CCTGCTAAGCCGAAACTATTTATTTCTAAGCATCAAGGGTGCGGAAAGTGAGTTATCACCTTAATAATGTCTGTATTCTCCCAGGTCTTCGGATTTCGGATATTCTGATACCGGCCCCTGTCTAGTTCAATACAAACGCTATCTGGCCTTTCGTCCTCTATCACCTGCCTCACCAGCTCGGCGCTCTCCTTTGAGACATGAGCGGTTGCTATCAGGATGATTTCCTTGCCT
The DNA here is from genome assembly GCA_964485345.1 of uncultured Clostridiaceae bacterium. Classification (GTDB taxonomy): domain Bacteria; phylum Bacillota; class Limnochordia; order Darwinibacteriales; family Darwinibacteriaceae; genus UBA5420. The sequence continues at coordinate 1,901 of CAZAJB010000227.1, read as the reverse complement.
TTGTAATCCAGCCGTGTGACATTCGGGTCGTTCATTGCTTCTCACCCTCCAATATCTGAAATAGAAGATTCGTAGTGAAGTGGATAAATTGTTCCTTGTCTAGGGCAAAATGCTTTGCGAAGCTATCGCCGGATAAACGGATCATATGGAACAAGCCATTCAGGATAAATGTAGAGGAGAAGGCAAGTTGCCGCGGGGCAACGTTAGTCGGATACTCTGATCGTCATGGCCCATGACAAAGAGGGAAAGGATCTCTTTGTAGATCAGGCCTAGACAATCTGCGTACTTCTCAAAGTATGGCAGTTCGTCGGGGTTCCTTTTCGACTTGATATACTTGATGTGTGCCATGAGATCGAACAACCAGCCGTTTCCCATGAAGAATTCATCAAATGCCTGATAAACCATTCTGATCTTTTCATAGCCGGTCTGCCCATGCGATGTCTTCTCCCGCATGGCCTCCAGAAGTCGCATATGCCCTTGGAGCATGACGGCAAAACATATATCTTCCTTACTAACAAAATACCTGTAGATCGTCCGTTTGGTATATTCGCTTTTTGTAGCCAGAGCGTCTATTGTTGTATTCTCGTATCCATTCTGGCTGAACAAATCCTCCGCGCACTCTATTACAGTCTGGATCAACTGAATCCGTTCTCTTTCTTGGCGGGATAGCTGTTTCTCCATTCTTTCTTCCTCCAAAGCCATTGGTTAAACCATCAGTCTACTAGTATAGTGTCGGTATACTTCTGTGGAGGGCAGACGTCAAGAGGCGTGAACCTACCTTATAGAAACCCAATACACAAAAGGACCGCGAACTCCGCCGCAGTCCTTGTATATAGCGAGCCGACATCTGCTTTGGTATCCCAGCGACTGCTCGCGTCTGTGTTTCTACTTCCAGTCAACTGTAATGGTCTGAATTACGGGGGGAATGTAATACCCCTTGTTTCCGAGATTGAACTGAATACCATCGACATTCGGCTGGAACCAATGATCATGATCAGTATTTGGGGTTCCAACATATCGGTTTCGAAGAAAAGCATCGAAATAAAGCCATCCATCGATGTTGTCCCCCATTGATGAAATGCCATAATGGCCTATCAACGAAGTGTCGTACGAGGCTTCTTTTCCTTCTTGAAATGGGTCCCTTACCTTGATACGCGTCATCACCTCATACTCGCTAGATGGTAGCTCAATGCGGCCACTTTGAAAATGAGCAGCATAGTCATCATCCTCGAATTGCCATGTGGCCTCTATCCACCGAAAGTCATCGATTGTCAGAACCAAAAGCGCATCCTTCTCCAATCGCAAGTTTTCCTTCATTGCATACGAGTATGCAGTTTGATTTTCCATGTTAACCGCAACAAGATACAAATGAGCTTGATTCGTTGCTGGAACCTCAAGAGTTAGGATGCCATTTTTAGCTGCATCTTTCATTGATACAGCCTGCGTAAAAGCAGCGTCTTCCCCTGGGTATACCAGCCTTGCTCCAATGGTATTGGCACGAGCATTCGTCGCACCAGCTGGCAGAACGGATGGTTCAACACTTACCTCCGATAGTGCACTCCAATCAATATCTACCTGAATTAAAGACTTACCATCTGCAGGTTTTGGAGTCAGATTGCTGCTAGACGTACATGCGGAAAAAAAGATTCTGCCCCAAACTCCGTAGAAATTGAAAATGACGGCTCCAAATAATTCTGATAGAATGAATTTGACAAAAACACGCTATCAGAGCATTAGAAGGAGCTGTCACAATGAAAGTATATCAAGAAAAGCAAGGGATCGTCAATACCGGTATCGAGATCACCGACTATGAACTTCTCCAAGAAAAAGCTAGAGATGGTCTTTTAGAGCTATTTGCGATGCAGCGATTTTTCCGCAAATCCCTTAATAAAGAGACTGTG
>CAZAJB010000226.1:0-2133 GCA_964485345.1 uncultured Clostridiaceae bacterium | reverse complement strand
GTCCATCAGCAAGGCCATCAACACAGCCATGGATCGCAGTTTACTGGCTGCTGGTGATGTGGTCACCATCATTACCGGACTCTTTGTGGGGGTGCAAGGGACGACAAACATGTTGCAGGTGCGAAAGGTTGAGCACTCTTGAAGATAGGGAAATTATCGGGAGATACCTTAGAACGGATGGTTTTGTCCACCATCCAATTTCTACGTGAAGACGTCTTGGTTCACGCGGGACTTGGTGAAGATTGCGCAGTCATCGACTTTGGCGATGAAGTGTGCTTAGTCACAAGTGATCCGATTACCGGCGCAGCAGAGGGAGTGGGTGAGCTGGCCGTCCATGTGTCGTGTAATGATATCGCCGCGAATGGCGGGACTCCCGTCGGAGTTCAAGTTGTGCTTTTGTTACCTGAACATACCAAAGAAGAAGATATTTTCCATATTATGGAGGACATTCAGGTCACCGCCGCTGGCCTCGGCGTAGAAGTGATTGGGGGACATACCGAGATCACGAGCAAAGTGGCGGAACCCGTCGTTTCGGTTACCGCTGTTGGTAGAGCACCCAAGACTCGTTATGTAACCTCCAAGGGGGCAAGAGCTGGTGATGCCATCGTCATCACCAAGGGTGTCGGTATCGAAGCGACCGCCATTTTGGCCAGAGATTTTGGTCATCTGCTACCTTTTACGGTCACCCCAGAGGAGATTTTGACCTTCACTCAGCAACTCTCTGTTGTTCCAGAAGGCCTCTTAGCTGCTGAATTTGGCGTTCATGCCATGCATGACATCACCGAAGGCGGGCTGCTCGGTGCCGTGAGGGAGATCTGTCAGGCTGCCGGCGTCGGAGCCGAAATCTGGGAGGAAGACGTTGCGGTACCAGAACTAACCAAGGCCATTTGTGACCATTTCCAACTGGATCCCTTGGCACTTTTGTCTTCTGGTTCGATGCTGGTTGTTACCCCCCATGGGCAGGAACTCACGGAGCGATTAGCGGAGGTGCAAGTGCCAGCCTTTGTAGTAGGAAGAATCGTTGACGGGGATCATCCCGTCGTACTACGGGCGACATGTCAGAAACAAGCGATAACAGCCCATGTCGAAGATGAGCTGTGGAAGTTCTTTGCTAAACAAGACAGAATGGTGGAGTAGCCATGGGCGCAAATCCCGTGAAAAAGCTAGATTTGGAAGTTAAGGGTAAGAAATACCTGCGTATTCCAGTGCAGACAGATCTAATTCAGCCTACGGATAACATCGTGGAAGTGGTGGAACGTTATACCGTGGGGCTGCTGCAAGCGGATGATCTGGTTGTGGTGAGTGAAAAGGTAGTCGCTATTACGCAAGGTAGGGCTTTTCGGATTACCGACATTAAACCGTCAAGGCTCGCGACCTTTCTAAGTAAATTTGTACATAAATCACCCCATGGGATCGGTCTAGGCATGCCCGAGACGATGGAATTGGCTATTCAAGAGGTTGGAGCCCTGAAGATTATCTTTGCCAGTATCGTTGGGGCCCTAGGTAAGCTCTTTGGAGTCAAAGGCGTTTTTTATAACATTTGTGGGCCCAAGGTTCGGGCGATTGATGGACCTTGTGATGTTACAATTCCGCCGTATAATGAATACGCAGTCTTAGGACCCAAGGATCCAGACCGGGTTGCCAGGGAAATCAAGAGCCAGGTGGGTTGTGACGCGGCCGTCATCGATGCTAATGATCTAGGCGTGAACATTCTAGGAGTGTCTGGACCTGAAGTGGACATTGCGCTGTTGACCCAATTACTCAAGGACAATCCACTGGGGCAATCGTCAGAGCGTACTCCCCTGGGCATTATTCGTGTAGCGGAAGCGGTGGAACTAGCAAGCGAGGCCTAATTGCATTCTCCGAACGAAGTAGAGAAACTGCTCGTAGCTTTTCTCCAAAAGCCTGGGCGGTTTTTTGCGTAGACGAGTCTTGGGATTGCCTCTTGCTCTTGCTAGTCGAACCTCTGCGAAAGGTGCTGTACCATAGGAAGAGAATATCAAGAGCGCAGTGATCATGAGGTAACAGGGGTATGGATGGGAGATGGCGGAGATGCAGAATTGGAGAAAGACATTTATTACCATCTGGCTAGGTCAGGCTGTTTCGATTCTAACTAGTTCAGTCCTCCAGATG
>CAZAJB010000225.1:0-2177 GCA_964485345.1 uncultured Clostridiaceae bacterium | reverse complement strand
TGCGAACACCGTGTCGGGCTCGCTATTGCAGGCCCTTTCTAGAGCAGCGGCTGGCACGACAAACACTGTAACGCCTAGAGCTATTCGGGCTACCATGACAGTCATCGTCAGCGTTCCAATTGTAATTGTCTATCCTTTCCTGCAGAAATACTTCGTTCATGGCTTGACGCTAGGCAGTATAAAGGAATAGGCAGAAATACCAGAGGCACCAACCCGTCAGGGCCGGTTGGTGCTTTTTTCGCGTGCGCCGTATTGGTGGACAACTCGGCGGATGGTTTTCGTGGCAATTGGATTTCTGTAATGCCGCAAGGTTTTTTCCGTAGAACAGGATGAGGTCCAGGGTTGAATGCTACAGATTTGAAGGAACTGGCCGGTCATTGCAGTATGTAATTCTTCTCCTCTTGGCTCGTATAAGCAACTGAAAGGACAAAAGACAAGGAAAGGGGCCCAAGAAGAAGCAGGACGAATGTATAATGGGGTGCCACTAGATCTCGGCAGGGGTATCATTATTTTACTCAAATGATCGCAGAAGTACCAAAAGATGGACTCGATTCTCGGATTTGCTGAAAGTAATATTGTTCGAAGTGGAGTATCAATAATACCCGAACAGATTGGTTTGATGCAGAGTCGGAGCAAAATTTGGTTAGCTGTTCTCGTGTTAGTGACTGTAGTCTTAACTGGATGTTTTGGAGGGGACAAGACCCGATACAAGCTGGATATCAGTGTTGAAGGCGAAGGAAGCACATTACCAAAGGCAGCGCAGCATCCCTACTCAGAAAATGTACTAGCGGACCTGCGGGCCACTGCTACAGAAGGATGGACTTTCTATGGATGGGGCGGCAAGGACGGCGACAAGGTTAGTGAGCAATTTGCAGCCAGCACGAAGTTGCCACTAGACAGGAATAGAGAAGTAACGGCATTCTTTTACCAAGGCAACGATCGTGTTCCTGTTGAGCTTACTATCCCTATATTTTATCAAAATTCCCATGGTTCTGCTAAGGATTTGACGAACAAGTCCCCTTATCCCCCTGGCTTTAGAGTTCAGATACAGGCAAAACCGGAGGCAGATGATGATGTCTTCTTGTACTGGTGTGCTGAATTGACAGGAGCAAGTAAACTGGATACGAATGGGCCGTCGTTGGACCCCAAAGGCTATTTTGATTATTATACGTCGCCAGATACATATTTTACGGTCCAAGATCAAAGTGCCATCATTCGGGCAGTTTTTACGAAAAAAGAAGTATGTCGATGACAAAAATCGCTACCCTGAGGGGGTGGGCGTTGCTGCTTGGCACTATTCTCCTATGGATCCAGACGAATACAACATTGCACCCTACCGGCAGATCGTTAAGAAAGAGGCCAATAAGGACGTCTTCGTTGTGTGGGTTGAGAGTGGCGAACGGAATTCAAATTGGTCCTACGTGTTAACACAATCTAAGACGATAGACTAGGGGCGCGGTGGTTCTTTTCTAGGAGTTGGTACAGGCAAGAGTCCTTAACAGGCGGCTTTCGTATGGAAAACCATGGAGGTGGACAGATTTGAGACAAGATCTAGGCAAAAAAGCTGTGTTGGTCTGGGTGATTCTCGTAGTAGTCATGTTGACAGGCTGCACGATCGGTAGGAGTACTGCAGATGTAGAGCGCGTTATGAATGCCCTAAAGAACGAAGAACTAAGACTATCTGCGTTGTTTGAAGGAGATGATCCAGATTTCTTTGACGAAGCAGAACGTGCCTTCGCCTACCTTGCAGACTCATTTGTCGTCTCAATGGAGCAGATCTATGTGACGGAAGAAGTTGATATTAAGCCCTTGGACTACGGCCGTTCGTGGTTTGTCTCAAAAGAGTTCTCTAAGGCTGTATTGCTAGACTTTGAGCAGGATTGGGACGTCCAGGCCTATAGGGATCACCTGTGGGACGTTTTTGATGACTATGATCGGGTGGAGTTATTTCGGCTCCTCTTAAGAGTGGTTGATTTTTCCCGGAGTGAGGCCTTTAGCGAAGAAGTGAGTTCGCACATGGAGTTTATGGCTGAAGCAGGGTGGGTAAAAGAGGCGGAGCGTGCTGAAATGGTGGTAGCTCCAGCGGTTGTCTCGGTAGTTGGCAATTCGGCGACTTGGATGCAGAACTATACAATTGCAGCAACAATAACCGCGATTGACGATCAGATTCTAACATG
>CAZAJB010000224.1:0-2181 GCA_964485345.1 uncultured Clostridiaceae bacterium | reverse complement strand
AATCGATCCGGATGTCCCAAGCCTGGAGCATGATAAGATCAGCTTTGATATCATCGAGGATGTCCCTGCAACGGAGTTCTATCGAACTGCCGCCGCTAAGGTCTCCATCGAAGAGCGAAGGTCTTGGTATGAAACCGTTGAAGGACCTTACAAAGGGCAAACGCTTCGCTACGCAGTAACTGCTTTAGCCCCCGAAACCGAATTTTCTTTCACCAAGGCCCTTCCTGAGATCACGAGTGATTCATTCTTGATCGAAAAAGAGTATGGTGCTCATTTTGGGACCTTTGTTCACCGTCTCATCGAAGCACACCTCAAAGAAGAGAACCTTTCCGATCCGTTGTTCTATATGGAAGAATCCTTCAAATCACAACTCTCCAAGCGTGAAAGGGAATCAGTTCTTTCTGATGCACTTTTACTTGCCGACCATTTTATCCAAAGTCAGCTGTGCAAAACTGAGGTACTCAACCATCCCTTTAAAACCGAGATGAGTTTCTTTAGTCGCGAGGAGCATGATGGGCGAACCGTCGTTGTCGAAGGGGCAATCGATTTATTGGTTGATCAGGGTGATGAAATCGTAGTCATCGACTTTAAAAGCGATCGCTTTGTCGATGAAGAGGCTCACCGCTTCCAAATCGAAACCTACATCAGAGCAGCCCAACGGCTCTATAAGAAGAAAACCCGCGGCCTGATCGTGTATCTTCGGGATGTAGAACAAAGCATCCACTACGAAAGCACCTAACCTTAAAGCCAATATATATATCTTTAAGAATTGATTAAACCGCCACTTCGGCAAAAATTCGTATTTTTGCCGAAGTGGCGGTTTTTGTTCAACAACATTTTCCAATCTTTAATGCGAAACGCTACCTTTCTCCGCTTAAGAGGAAAGGAGTAGCACATGATTACATCTGAGAGTTTTAGTTCCGAACACCTGCAAACGATTAGGCAGCTATACAATATTGATGGAAATGTCTTGGAACGAAATGTGTTTGCCTTGGCTCTGTTGCAAGCACTCGTATTGGTAGAGATGCCGTTTGTGTTTAAGGGAGGAACGAGTTTGTTGCTCCTCCTTAAGAATCCTCGAAGACTTTCAACGGATATCGATCTGATCGTTGAACCCGGTACCGATGTGGAGATGTACCTGCATAAGGCGGCTAAGATATTTCCATTCAAAACAATGGAGCAGCACCATCGAAGTGGTAAGAACAGAATTCAAAAGTCTCACTACAAATTCACGTACGATTCACAGGCCCATCGGGGAACTTTTTATGTGTTGCTCGATATCCTCTTTGAATCAAATCCATACCCCAGCATTGTGAGTCGGCCAATCAATCATCCATTCCTTCTGACAGAGGAGCCATATCTTCAGGTGAAGATTCCTTCTGTTAACTCTATTTTGGGTGATAAGCTTGCTGCATTTGCACCGCACACAACCGGCATCTTGTTGAGTGAAGGAAAACCGCTGGATATAGCAAAGCAGTTCTTTGATGTCGCCACCCTCATTGATGAGCATGATTCTTTGGAAGAGGTAATTATCTCCTACGAGTCTCATGTAGCAAGTCAACTTGCATACCGCGGACTCAATGTAACAAAGGAGGAAGTACTTTCTGATACGCTTAATGCTGCAGTGAGCATCGCAAGTAGGGGATTGTATGATTTTGAGGAGTATAGCGCTTACTTAAAAGGGATTCGAGGATTAGGAAATCACGTATACAAAGGTACGTGTAGCGGTGAATCAGCTGTATTGCTAGCAAGTAGAGTTATGTATTTTGCCACATGCATTCTTACAAAAACATCATTTGACCATACTGTGAATCCACCAGAATTTATATCAAGAAACATAGGAAATTCTTTATATTCTAAGTTGTCCTCGTTACGCAATGGTTCCCCCTTAGGATTCGCATATACAGTAAAGGCAATTGAGTTGTTAGAAAAGATTAAAAGGGAGAATTAACCGTATCGGCAAAGACATGGATGATTGCCGATACGGCTAATGACAAGCATACAATTTTAGCATACGCTTACAGACAGCTATTCGGGAGGGCAGTAATTTCAACAAAGAAATACTTGTTAAAAATCTAAGCGATGGGATTTATTCTCGGTCAGATATTCTTAGTGTTGCCCAGCAACTTCAGCCTCAGTTTAAAGAGACTCAATTTAGGGGATTTCTTGATTCTCTGATAA
>CAZAJB010000223.1:0-2204 GCA_964485345.1 uncultured Clostridiaceae bacterium | reverse complement strand
ATTGATAGCTGAACTGATCTGTTAACTCCTGTATGTAGTTGGCTAGAACCCCAACTTGGACAATTTGCCCGCGAGGACCCTTCACATATCCGTACTTGTAAAAGTTGTCTGAACCTTCGGCCTGGCGAATCCCTTCAACCCACTCTTGTTGCTCAGACGAAGCGAAGCCATGAATCGGATTGGTCGGCGGTGCGATCCACCCTAAGTCAAGTTTAAAGGCAGAGTGCTCGATCTCGAAGTCGGAGCTATACCAATGGATGGCATCCACTTCATTGTCCGTAGCCATCTGCGTCAAAAAATCACTGTTCAGCATCAGCCTATTGGTAATTACGGTTCGAGCGGTGCCTAAGACTCTGCCGTCTAAAACCATGTCTACCGTTGTTAAGGCTCGATTACTCTCTTGTATTCTAGTTAGAGCCTGGTCGGCTAAATCTAACCCTAATCGTTGCATTTCGTCAATCATGTTTCTTTGGACCAGAGTATATGTAATACTGGCTAATGCAAAGATGGCTATAAAGAGAAGCAGTAGGGGTACAGCAATCAGCTTAACCCTGAGGTTGTTGAACCTCTTGAGAAATTTCGAGCTACTTGACATAAAATCATCCTCCCCAACACTGTACGCATAAACCGTGCCGGAAGCCCTATGCACAAAAGAGTCTGTTTCCTAAGAACGCGCGAGCAGACGGCCTTGGCTTTGGCAACCTGACGATCATAGTCAACGACCTTAAATCCACGGTTTTGCGTCCCTACCCTTCCGAGTAGTTTGCCTTTTTTCATTTTATTACTAGGAACACTTCCCCTAAGGCTTGCGCCATTCTAGACTTGTTATGATAACTGCTTGTTAAGTCCGTCCCCGCCTATGAACGCAGTAGTCGTCCCCTACTACCACATCGCTCCCTAAACGCACTTGGTTTGTGAATCTAGTAACTTTTATGAGTCTACCATACTACCTTGGGAAAAGCCACCATCTGGCCGGAAATAATCGTGTTAATCCATTATAAATCAAGCGACTTATCTTAATTGGCCTAATTTGCGCAAGAAAGACACGGTCCATTCCGATGCAGTTCATTTTCTAATACGCCTATAGAACGAGTACAAGACCTCACATCAATTTGTTCGCTAGCTTTAGATTTAGGAACATACGGTTCTCTCCTTCGTGGCTTCTTCTAGTTGTTGCACTTCCTGATTCGTCATTAGTTCTGTTACGTCGCCATTGATCCGTCCATTTCCACGAGTAGAACTCTTTGATTGGTACGATTCTCCGTTAGAGTGCTTCCCATGGCAAATCTATTTTTCAGATCGACTATAGGAAGTACAGTACCTCTAACATCGGTAATTCCCACCATCGAAGGCGGCATATAGTGTTTTTGGTAGTATAGAAATACCGACAATGGCACCGTAAACTTGCATAAAGTCTGCCGATGGAGTGCGGAAATTCAAACAGGAGATGCACATCAGTGCCCAAAAACAAGCGGTTCGCCTGGAGCACTTTCCCGGTGAAGCCCAAGTGGATTTTGGACAGTTTTACGCCATTAGTGGCACTGAGAGAAAGACCTATTATGAATTAGTCATGTCTTTCCCCCACAGCAATGCGCAAGTGTGCATAATACTCCGATTAATTGGCGGAGTTCAACGAATCATTCGATTTGATAATCTCTCCGCCGCCGTAACGAAGATACTTTCGGGAAACGATCGTTCGCTAACGGAGATGTTTAAGACATTTCAGTGGCATTATCGCTTTCAAGCCGAGTGGTGTAATCCCGGTAAGGGTAACGAAAAAGGTCATGTTGAGGGCAAAGTAGGCTACATTCGCAGAAACAACTTTAGCCCTATACCCATCATTGAAGACCTTGATGATTTTAATAAGGAACTGCACAAAAAGATGGTAGCGGACCGAGACCGGGAGCATTATTCTAAAGGAGATTTAATCAGCGATTTGTGGGAAGAAGACGTTGCTCAGCTACTATTGTTACCAGAATCCCCTCTAGAAATCGTCCGAGCACATTCGCAAGTGGTAAATAAATACGGCGAAATCAAAATAGATGCCCAGCTATACCGCATTCCTAATGCATCACCAAGTCAGCGGGTTCTCGTTAAGGCATATTGGGATCGCCTAGTGGTTTTGGATGAACGTGGTGAGAAACGCTTTTACACACAGTCCCGTGTATACGTTCAAAAGGCAGAAGACATTGATTGGGCTGCGG
>CAZAJB010000222.1:1557-2208 GCA_964485345.1 uncultured Clostridiaceae bacterium | reverse complement strand
TCTCGAGGGCGGGATATATAGGAGCTCAAACCCAGCCTGTTCATTGGGCTGGAGATCAGCTCAGCGAGTGGAGCGAGCTACGAGCACAGTTGACTGCCGGTTTAACGGCTGGATTGTCGGGGATTCCGTTTTGGAGCTTCGACATTGGGGGTTTTGCTGGGGACTTTCCCAGCCCCGAATTGTACCTGCGTTCGACGGCTATGGCAGCTTTCAGTCCTGTAATGCAGTGGCACTCTGAACCGCGCAATGGGCAATTCTATTACACCGAAAGGGTCCGCTGGAATAATGACCGGAGTCCGTGGAACTTAGCTTCTGTCCACGACGACCTGAACATCATTGATGTATACCGGCAATTCGCCAATTTGCGCATGACCTTCTTGCCCTACATCTACTCCGAAGCAGTTCACTGTGTTACTACCTCTAGACCACTTATGGCACATCTCTTGGTCGATTGGCCTTTGGATAAGCTGGCATGGACAGTCCACGATCAGTACATGTTTGGGCGCGATATCCTTGTTGCGCCTGTGATCCATGAAGGAGATGAGGGCAGAACGCTCTATCTTCCTGATGGAATGTGGCATGATTTGTTCCGGGGAGGGCTTTTGAGTGGAGGACAGCTGGAAGAGTATCCTTGCCCACTAGATGCAATAC
>CAZAJB010000222.1:0-1547 GCA_964485345.1 uncultured Clostridiaceae bacterium | reverse complement strand
GAGCGCCATCGCTATAAATCTCAATGATGCCGCCATCATCGGTACATCGGATATCTCCGCTGGTGTGGGAAACAATGTTGCAAGCTACAACCAACTGGCCTTTCTCTGCTTTGGTGCAGCAAACGGTACTTTCCAGGACGACCAGGGCAATCGGCTGAGAATAATGGATGGCCGGGGATGGGGAACGGGAGATATAACTGAGGTCTTGTTGATTGATGTCTGCAAACCAGGGCATGATGTCAATCTCTTTAATCGGGGCTGTTCAGCCCGGAAAGTGAAGGTCTTGCGCGAAATATAGAACAACGAAGGGTAATGAATTTGGGCCTTACGGCAGACGCCGTAAAATATAGAAGGCTGAGGAGGAAGAAAGGATGAAAAGAAAGTTTCTATCACTCTTGACGGTTGCCGTATTGTTATTGTCAATGCAAGCTTTCGCTACGGCTCAGGAGGTTACCGGTCGCGTCACCTTGGCGGTACCTTCGGGTGAACTAGCCGAGATTCGTCCGGTTCTCGACGTGTTTGAACAAGCATATCCCAATGTAGAGCTCTTAGTTGAACCTTTTGACGGAGAATCAGGTCCCTACCTGACCGCTATGGCAACGGCCGGAACGATGCCCGACGTATTGTGGGGAGATTGGACAGATTTCACCTATGCTGTCTCCAATGGTTATGTGAGGTCCCTCGATGATTTGCTAGTTGCTGATCCCGATTTTGCTCATGTACCTGGCTCTTTAGTTGAGCCTTATACCTATGGCGGCAAAATTTACGCTGTACCCGATCAGATTCATGCCCGCATGATTGCCATGAATACCGACTTAATTGATGAACTGAACCTCGATCCGCCTCGCTTCGACTGGACAATGGATGAATTTGTAGAGCTGCTGCAAGCTGCCACAACGGACCGCACGGCAGGAGCCGCGGTTTTGTATGATTTGGACAGCGTTATTTCTGCACTTGACGATGACTTTTGGAGTCCCGCTTACAACTATGTAGAGCGCAAGTTCTACTTCACCGAAAATTGGTTGCTAGGGATCAACCTCCTTAACGAGCTCCGTGCAGTTCCCGGTCTTGATATCTGGAAGATGCGTAATAACGGACAGGGTATTGCAGAAGGCGAGTCCAACGACTATACGTTAAAGTTTGGTGAGGCCGGGGCAAATGACAATCACTATTCCTTTAAGGAAGGCTTTGCCCTCTTGGCTACAGCCGCTTCTTGGGAAGCCAACTGGATGCGGGCCCAGGTCAAACCCAACTGGGAGTATTGGCCATATCCTCGCATGAGCGAAGAAAGCAAGATCAAGGTTCCAGTCCATGTCAACCACACCTATATGATGTCAACGGTACCAGAGGAAAATCTTGAAGCTGCTTTCGAAGTGTTGAAGTGGGTCTCCATTAGCAGAGAAGGAAACTTGGCCAAGATGGACATCTTCGCGGCACGTCCAGCGGAGGAGACAACCGAAGGAAAACTCTATTTCTTATGGTACTTCCCATCGACTCAACATCCAGATGTAGTAGCCAAATTTGCAGATAATCCCTATGTTACAGAG
>CAZAJB010000221.1:0-2231 GCA_964485345.1 uncultured Clostridiaceae bacterium | reverse complement strand
GGAGGTGTATTCCTTTTTGCACACTTTCAAAAATACTACCGAGTTTGGCTGGGAAAATTTCCCTCCCGTGGTATAATTACTATAACATGAGATAGCGAGGTGAAAGTATGGACGTCATCCAAGTAGCTAGCCTTTCCAAGACCTATGGGCCGCTCCAGGCCCTAAACGATGTGTCCTTCAATGTAAGAGAAGGATCCGTTTTCGGCATTTTGGGTCCCAACGGTGCCGGCAAGACAACGGCCATGGAGTGTATGATCGGGCTCAAAAACCGCACCACCGGTGTGATCGAGGTCTTAGGACTTGACCCCGAAAAGCATCGCCACCAACTATTCAATGATGTTGGGGTTCAGTTGCAGGAGACAGTGTATCAACGGGGAGCGAAAGTCTCTGAACTCTGCCAGCTCTTCTCCTCCATGTATAAACAGCCCCTTGACTACAAGGCGCTCTTGGAGCGCTTTGAGCTAGCCAGCAAGATCAAGAGCTCGGTGGGCTCCCTCTCGGGTGGGCAACGGCAGAAACTTGCCATCATCTTGGCTTTGATTGCAAATCCGAAAATCATCTTCCTCGATGAACTAACCACAGGCCTTGATCCCGGTGCCCGGCGTGAAATCTGGACCTATATCAAACAGCTTAGGCAAGAAGGGCGTACCATTGTCATGACGACGCACTACATGGAAGAAGCGAGCCTGCTCTGCGATGATATCTGTCTAATCAATAAAGGCCAGATCGTTGCTCAGGGGACGGTGGACGCGGTCATCGCCCAGGCCGAAATCGACCTGGTGATAACCTTTGAAAGTGACAACGACGTCCGAGCGATACTCCAGGATCTACCCAAGGTGAGACACGCTGAGCAAGAGGGATCGTTGGTGCGCATCTATACTCGCTCTGAGCAAACCCTCACAGACCTCATTGCGCGCCTTGGTGAGGCAGAGATTACCTATCGCAAGATTCGAATCATCTACCCTGAGCTTGAAGAGGCCTTTTTAAAGCTCGTAAACCCTAGCGTGAAGGGAGCTGTTTCCTGAATGTTCAAGACCTTGGCAATCTTCGAGTTCAAACTGCAACTGCGGAACGGGTTCACGGTGTTTTTTGCTTTGGCCTTTCCCATTCTGATGCTTGTTCTTTTCGGATCCATGTATGGGAACGAACCAAGCGCCGTCACCGGTGACAAAGGAACAGTGGATCTGATGCTTCCCGCCTACGCCTGCATGATCGTGGCGGTCACCGGCCTCATGTCACTGCCCCTGACGGTTGCCACCTATCGGGAACAAAAAATATTGAAGCGCTTCATGGCAACGCCCATCCAACCTCTCCAGATCCTTCTGTCTCAAGTCGTGGTGAACACCATTACGACCCTGGGAGGAATCGCCCTGCTCTTGGTCATCGCACGTCTAGTCTACAAAATACAGTTCTTTGGAAATGTGCTAGAAACCCTGATCGCATTTCTCGTGGTCATGGTCAGTATGTTCAGCCTAGGATTGGTCATTGCCGGAGTCACCCCCAATGCCCGGGCGGCATCTTCCCTAGCCTTTATCGTGTACTTTCCCATGCTGTTTTTATCCGGAGCCAGCATTCCACTCTATATTATGCCAAAGGCCATGGCTACCATAGCGAATGCACTTCCCCTCACCCATGGAGTAAAATTACTAAGCGGTGTCTGGCTCGGAGGACACCTGCTCGATTATGGCTTTGAACTAGCGATTTTGACCGCCATCATGGTTGTATGCATAGGCGTTGCGATCCGTTTCTTCAAGTGGGAATGATCCTTCAGGGAGGCCACCACCTGTCTGGCGTAATCCGAGACAACCTGTGGTGCATCCTTGCCATGCCTGCCCACGAGTTCCATGATTTCCGTTTCTAAGACGATCCCATTAGCGTCTGTCTCAACACGACTGCCTCCATTGCGGGCTACAACTGGCAGAGACGTGAACTGACGCAGGGTTCGAAGAGATCTCCCTGTCAAAGCGCCGTCCAGATAGATGAACCCTTGGGCTTGCCCCACAATTTGCGCAACTCTATCCTCCGTGGTTGTTGCAACAAAGGAAATCAACGAAATACCGTATGCATCGCAGACGCCCTTGAATTCTGTCTGTTCCTCGAAGGGGACATCCAGCAGGATCAGGGCGTTTACCCTGTGTTCCGCCGCGTTCTGCAGGAAGCGTTCCGTACCATAGGCGAAGACTATATTGGCGTAGGTCTTGAGCGCTAAGGGGATCGCGGTCTTTTTACGA
>CAZAJB010000220.1:0-2275 GCA_964485345.1 uncultured Clostridiaceae bacterium | reverse complement strand
CCCTCCCTATTCCGCAGGGAGCATTATGACTGCAGAATTTGCGGATCTGAAAAAGACCATGACCGTTGCTGATGCCTTTAAGCGAATCAGACGGACCGCGCTGGATAAAGAAACGGTCTATACTTGTTATGTAATCGATGCTAACCGGCATTTAGAGGGAGTCATCACCGTAAAAGAGCTTTTTTTGGCTGATGAAGATGCCATTAATGGCGACATTATGGAGACCCATGTGATTTCTGCTCGCACCCATGATGACCAAGAAGATGTGGCCGGGATTTTTTCTCGTTACGATTTTTTATCGTTACCCGTTGTCGATGATGAAAGCAGATTGGTTGGAATCATCACCTTTGACGACATCATGCAAGTTATTCAGCAAGAAGCCACTGAAGACTTTCAGAAGATGGCAGCCATGGCTCCGTCGGAAAAGCCATATTTAAAAACCAGCGTTTTCTCGTTGGCTAAAAATAGAATTGTGTGGCTCATGGTTCTCATGATCACTGGCATGATCGTAGGGGCGATTTTGGCTCGCTACGAAGAAGCCTTTGTGGCTCTGCCTATCTTGGTAACGTTTATCCCTATGCTCACGGATACCGGTGGTAACTCTGGAGCGCAGAGTTCTACCTTGGTTATTCGCGGTATGGCCCTCAAGGAAATTACGACGGCCGATTTTGGCCGCGTGCTCAAAAAAGAAATTGGTGTGGGCATTTTGGCGGGTCTAGCTTTAGGTGCTGCTAACTTCTTAAGAGTGATCATCACCTATCCTGGCGAATATATGCTAGCCTTGGTTGTTTCGTTGGCCTTGTTCGCCACTGTACTTATTGGTAAGACAGCAGGGGGCACGTTACCCTTGTTGGCGAAGAAGGCAAAAGCGGATCCAGCCATTATGGCTGCTCCGCTCATCACCACAATTGTAGATGCCGGCGCTCTGATCATCTACTTTAAGATTGTAGAGGTGCTACTACTGAAGTAGTGTTACTAAAGTAACTCGGACTCGCAATATTTAGGTACTGACGATCCGTGCTCCTTGGGAGGCAGCAAAGACATAGAACTCTGCTTGGAGGCCTGTTTCTAATTCATACGCACGGGCAACGGTCTCTTTGAAGAAGGCGAGCTGGCTACGGGGGACGAGGGAAACGGTACAACCACCGAAACCCGCCCCCGTCATCCTGGAACCAAGTACTCCAGGTACTTTAAGGGCTAGGTCCACTAGGAGGTCAAGTTCACGGCAGCTCACTTCAAAATCATGCTGTAGACTGCGGTGGGAGGCCGTCAAAGCCTTGCCAAAACTCTGCAGATCCCCTGATTTCAAGGTGGAAGTTGCAGCCAGGACGCGGTCGTTTTCGCTCACCACATGCCGGGCTCTTTGGGCCAGAGTGTTGGGGAGGGCGTTGACCAAGGGTAAATCCTCCATCGTCACATCTCTAAGGGCCGTAATCCCAGGTAGATTCGACCTTAACGCTTCCACGGCCGCGCTACATTCTTGACGGCGGGTGTTATAGGCCGAATCTACTAGGCCCCTACGAACCTGGCTGTTGATCACCACGATGGCAAAGTCTTGCTCTGCGAAGGGAGTGGGAATCAACTCGTACTCCAGCGTGCGGCAATCCAGAAGTAAGGCGTGGTCTCTTTGTCCCATCATGGAGGCAAATTGGTCCATAATGCCAGAAGCCACACCAACGAAATTATTCTCCGCCCGTTGGGCCAGTTTCACTAATTCTACTGCATCGCAATTCCAGCCATGGAGGGAAGAAATGAGCAGAGCTGCAGCTACCTCTAGGGCGGCGGAAGAAGAGAGGCCTGCCCCCTGCGGTACATTTCCCTGGATCAGAATGTCCATACCCTGTGGCTCTAAGCCTGCTAATTGAAATTCTCTACAGACACCGCGGACATAATTTGTCCACTCCTGGGTAGTTGATTTTGTGATGTTGGCCAGTTCAATACGATCTTGGGCATCATAATTCAAGGAATAAAGGTTCATGCTTGTACTTCCATTGAAGGCGCCAAGCATGGTGATCCCTACATCAATGGCCATGGGGAAGACAAATCCATCGTTGTAATCGGTGTGTTCCCCTAGAAGATTGACCCGCCCCGGCGCATAGACGCGGAGGGGTTCTTGGGTAGTATTGAATGTTTCTCTAAACAATTCCCGTAGATTATGCATGGCGACTCACCTCGGTGTCTTTTTTCGTTCCAGGGCCGTCTATAGTTCTTTTTCCAGAGTTGGTGGAATAAAAGGAAGGGCGTAGCTTTGCCCCTGGGGTAACCCCCACAACTT
>CAZAJB010000219.1:0-2294 GCA_964485345.1 uncultured Clostridiaceae bacterium | reverse complement strand
CATCACGACCAATCCAGAGTCCAAGAGAGAAGCGGCCGCCGGGTATATCCCTTCGATCCATCTCTGTCGAATGTCGGCGCAAAAACTCCATTGAACAGATCAGGCTCGCCGCACGCTGAAATTGCTGTGTAGTGAGCATGCGTAACGTGTAGCGCATCAGGATATTGGTACCGCTGCGATACTGAGTTTCCTCCGCTGAAGAAGAGCGCAATCTTTCATGGAGCATATAAAAAGCCATAACGGCAAGATAAGCCTCTGTTTTACCTCCACCAGTTGGAAACCAGATTAGATCAACAATATCACGCTCGTTGCTACTGCCATCAACTAGGCCTTCGAGTGACATAAGAAGGAATGCTAATTGGAATGCGCGCCAGTAACCAACTGAAGGTGCCGTTTCATTATTAGAATAAATAACAGCAGGTGACAGATAGTTATCTTTAGGAGAAACTCTGTTTGAATTCGTATCCCAGACTAAGGGACGATGTCTGATCTGTTTTTGTGCAATCTGTTGCAACAACATTGCTAGATTGGCTAATCTGAAGGCTTCCCGCACATTTGCATCACTTTTCAAAAGTTCTATACCTGCATTTATTCGGTCAAGACATTTCTCACAGCCCTGTATATTTTTCTCAGCAACAGAGTGCAAAGGCTCCTGTAGGTTGACCAAAACGCCTCTTTGTTCCTCAATCCAGAGATCATAGCCCACAGCTAATTCATCGAGAGTATCCCACGCGTTACCGTCCGTGCCCTCAGGCAAATTCGCCATCTCGCGCATATCCAACACGATGGGCTTGCCTTCCAGTTGAATATCAGGTGTCATGCTGGGCAACTCTACTGCAGGAAGCACATCGGCAAAGATTACTTCCGGAGTTTCTCCCAAATCTGACTCCCAACCCGCAGCACAGCCATGACCGATACCCCAACTTGCTGATTTCTGATAGAGAAGCGACAACAAGATTTCATCCTCGTCCGGATTCCGATAGTAAATTCCAGACTCCGGATAAGGCAGGAAAGAACCTTGGCTCGCAAACACTTCGAAGTAGCTTTGATAAAGAACAACTTCATGTCTATCGGAGTTGGCGCTACTCACTGTTGAGATATTTCTGAGTACAATTGTGATCAGCCAACAGTTGTCGGTCGGCAGTTTCCTGGGGAAAATTTCAAACACTAACTTTTGTGGTGAATTCTGAGAAAGTTCGATTGGTTTGCGAAGAATAGTTTTATGTTGAAATTCATCTTGTCTTACTGGAATTTCAAAATCATTTTGTACCGCTGCCATGCGTCGCCAAGCATCAAGAGAACTACTTCTCCCCTCGACCAATCGTCGGCAGCGTTCATAGCGTCCATTCACGGGAAAAGGTGCATTGTCTTCAGATTGCCAAAAAAACCGCTTTTCTTTTGGGAAACGCAAAACCAACTCACCATCAGCTTCGAAACGCACATGCATTGAAATACCAATGGAACTCAGGTTTCTAACGTCATCGTTCCCGAGTTCAAGCTCTTCACCATCACTGACGGTTTCGTCGTCGACTTCTCCAGTCGGTAAATCCGAGCTGAATTCCTCAGCTTGAAATTCATCAGGCGGTTCTGACCCAAGCGGATCGGTAGAGAGACTCTCCATTTCGCTCTTTATACCCTCCGAAAGATCCTGTGGATGTAGAAGACCTACACCGTACTTGCGGAAAGGTGGTTCCTGATAAAAGTAAAGCACTTCCTGCTCAGATCGATCAACTGGAGACAACCAGACGTGAGGCCCAGCTCGCTGAGCGTTATCATCACGCCACTCTTTAGCCTCATTGAATTGAATTCTACTTACTTCGCGTAAAGGCCTAGCAGGACCAACTATCTCTGCCCTAACCCACTCTATCATCTGGGCCCTTTCTTCCATTCTAAACCCCTTTATTCAACCAACTGGCTAACATCGATTGCGAATCTCTATGGACAAGGATACGCAAAAGGTCAGTTGATCTTGTCATACCTGTGTAGAAAAGATCTCTTACAAATGGCTGATCACTCAGCACGACGTCAGTCAAGAGTATCACTCGGTTTTCCATGCCCTTGAACGCGTGAACAGATGCGTAACTCAATGCAGTAGCACTCTTCCAGAAAGGTTCGATTGCCAAGCCATCTTGGCACAACTTCGTGGCTAAACAATTTTCCTCGCCTCGGAAGGAAAGCAATGTGATCTCGGACGGTTTGTATCCTTGTGAAGCAAATTCTTTAAGCCATTTTCTAGCAATACGAATCTGCTCATAATCGTTTATCCCGGGTCTAAAGAAAACCATGCTTCCCAC
>CAZAJB010000218.1:0-2340 GCA_964485345.1 uncultured Clostridiaceae bacterium | reverse complement strand
GGCGAGACAGCTTACATTAAGTTGGCCACACAGCTCTTTGGAGACCGCATGATGATTGCAAATGCCACTGGTTGTTCCTCCATTTATGGTGGAAGTGCACCTACCTGTCCTTATTCACAGAATGAACTTGGCCATGGACCAAGTTGGGCGAACTCCCTCTTTGAGGATAATGCAGAATTCGGTTTCGGTATGAATCTTGCCCAGGAAGCCCGCAGAAATCAGTTGGCTGAAATGATGGCAGGTTTGCTAGACCAAAATATTCCTGCAGAGCTCAAGGAAGCCCTCCAAACCTGGATGGATAACATCAACGATGTAGAAGTTACGAAAACTACAGCTGCTACGATCAGGGAACTTCTCCCCGCAGCCATTGAGCAGACTTCAGGTGACTTGCAAGAAGTCCTCAAAGCCATCTTGGCCAATGCGGACATTCTTGTGAAGAAGTCCATCTGGATTATTGGAGGAGACGGTTGGGCCTATGATATCGGCTACGGTGGTTTGGACCATGTTCTCGCCTCTGGAGCTGACGTGAACGTACTAGTGCTGGATACCGAAGTGTACTCCAACACCGGCGGCCAGGCCTCCAAGTCCACTCCTGCTGGAGCGGTGGCCAAGTTTGCTAGCTCCGGTAAGCGCACACGCAAGAAGGATCTAGGCATGATGGCCATGACTTACGGCTATGTCTATGTGGCAACGGTAGCCATGGGCGCTAACCGCAACCAGCTCATGAAAGCCATGATTGAAGCTGAGAGCTACGATGGACCGTCCTTGATCATTGCCTACTCACCATGTATCAACCATGGTATCGACATGAGCTTAAGCGTCGAAGAGAGCAAACAAGCTGTAGAGTGTGGCTACTGGAATCTCTATCGCTTCGATCCTCGCAAAGAAGAGGCGGGCGAGAATCCATTCACCCTCGACTCGAAGGAGCCGAACTACGAACTGTTCCAAGACTACCTCAAGAGTCAAGTACGTTATTCTCGCTTAGCTCGTCAGTTCCCAGAACATGCTGAAGAACTGTACGCACAAGCCGAAGCCGACGTAAAACGCCGTTACAACGGTTATAAGAGAATGGCAGAAAACTTCTAGAGAGTCCTTTCGTTTACGCAAGCAGCCCCCTGAATGAATCCAGGGGGCTGCTCTTTTTAGGCAAAGACATGATCCCCAATTTGCAGCCTGACGGTCTGGGTCCACACCCAGCTCGATGCAGAGACTTTGCGGGGATTCCAGAAAAACACTGATCCGTCGGTGGGATCAACACCTTTTCGAGCTTCTAGAACTGCCAAATAAGCCAAATCGTCAGGAGTCTGGTTGATAGTTCGATTGTCCACAGACTCGAACTGACGCGGCTGATAAATGACTCCTGGCACCGTATCTGGAAAACCAGGGTGCTTCAGGCGATTGAGCACGACTGCTGCAACCGCAATTTGTCCTTCAAAGGGTTCGCCTCGGGCCTCTGCAAAAACCAAACGAGCCAAGAGGGCAATGTCCTCTAAGTCTCTTTGGGAGTATTCTCCCTCCGGCAACTGGAACCGGCCTTCCAGGGACGGAAGACCAGGCGTACCTGAGGCCATGTCTGAGGCGGGCGGTTGCTCGGTATGAATGCCCGGGATCGAAAGCTGCTGTCCAGGCCTAATGAGATCTGTTCCCAGCTGGTTAACCCGGCGCAGGGCCTCTAGACTAACTTGATACTGTTTGGCAATGCCCCACAAGGTATCGCCCGATCGAACTACATGAACAAGTGACATACCTGTTTTCCTCCTTGGCATAGGATTGTCTTTGCAAGTAGCATATGCAAGTTCTATCTGCTTGGCGACTCTACTTAGTCGGAAGGAAGAAGAGGCTGTTTGTCAAAGTATACAAGATATCAAGGCAAGTACCACCAAGGAGGATAAATATGACTACACCGCATAATGCTGCTAAACCCGGCGATATTGCCAAGACCGTGCTCATGCCAGGCGATCCACTGAGAGCCAAATTTGTAGCGGATACCTATCTTCAGGATGTAAAATGTTATAATGAAGTTCGGGGCATGTATGGATTTACAGGGCTATACAAGGGGAAACCCGTGTCTGTGCAAGGCCACGGTATGGGAATGCCTTCCATTGGAATCTACACCTATGAACTGTATAATATGTATGATGTGGACAACATTATTCGCATTGGTTCGGCTGGTGCCATTCGAGAAGATGTGCAGATCATGGATATGGTCTTTGGCATGGGAGCCTGTACCGATTCTAATTACGCCTATCAATACGGATTACCAGGGACCTATGCCCCGATAGCCACCTTCGAGCTGCTGGAAAAAGCGAATCGGGACGCGCGAAAGGACATTGCCATCGT
>CAZAJB010000217.1:0-2349 GCA_964485345.1 uncultured Clostridiaceae bacterium | reverse complement strand
TCAAACTGATCCGCATAATAATCCAGGTAGGCCTCATCCAGTTCAATCTGGAAACCACCATTATAGCTACCCTGGATACCAGCATGGAAAGCCGCATCCCCGATAAAGTGATCCAAATTTAGTTCAAGCTCACCACCTGCATGTAAATGATATGGATCCTCCAGTCCAACGGCGAAATCAGTAGTTAGCGATCCCGAGATGTCGATGGGTGCGGCGGCTACTGCCCCCGACAGGGCAAATAGCAACAGCACGCTGACTAAAATTCTGTTTCTCAACTTACAGTCCCCTTTCCAAGCTTCGTACAGAAAAGATTGAGTCGGAAATATCCACATTGAATTGCACGTCTGAAACCTTGAGTAGGGTCTTTGTTCCCCCCTGGACATTCTCCATCGTCATAGCTGAGGCTACCCATCTGCCATCCACTTCTTGGATACCTTCATTGTGGAGAACCTTGAGCAGTTTTCCGCCTGCATCCACATACTCTATTTTGCGTGGGAGAAAGCGTTCCTGGTCCACCCACATCACAAGCTTAGAATAATCGCTTTCGCTATCTAGGGGTGACAACTCCAAGACGTATGTGTCCGTACCCTGAAATACTTCGGACCCCACTAAGACCGGAGCGAACTTGGAACCAAAACCTGTCATTCCCAGTTGTTCCATATCATCAAAACTAAGATCGCTTCCCATAAAGTCGCCTTTTTTGGCATGACCGGCAATCCTACGCGATCTTCCCAAGGCGGGTAAGTACAGCCAAGTGTCGTCATCCGTCATGAGTAGCCCTGTACCACGCACATCGGTAGGTGATAAGAATCTCACAAGCATAGAATCTTGCTCGTCACTTCGCTTATTCTGAAGCTGTATTTCGCGCGTTCTTTGGGCCCCTGAAGCGCTCACTAAGGTCATCTCCTGAGTCATGATTTTTGAATCACTACCCATCGTCAAATCAACCTGGGCTATGATCTCAACGGCGGTGAGCCCCTGAGCCAGACTTATCTCCACTCCAAATGGGCTCAAAATCAAGGCGACTACTAGCAAAGTTAGTATTTTCTTTCTCATGTTTATCCCTCCACTGTAAAGTTTGTCTAGCAAATCATCCTGTCCTAGGACTTGACCACCCCTTTTCCTGCTTTGAGCTTCTTATTTTCCCATCGTAGCAAGATTAGAGCGGGTAGAACGGTCAACGCACTGGCTGAAGCAACGAACATGGTGCCAGTTACCAAGCTACCAAAGTATTGGAACGGTGGAAACGACGACAGCAATAGAATCAGAAATCCTGCGATGACCGATCCGGCATTTGTTACAATTGCTTTACCTGTATGAATGATCGTGTTGGTGACGGACTGAATAGGATCGTGGCTCTCTAGTTCTTCGTGATACCGAGTGTAGATGTGGATGGAGTAATCCACTCCTACACCAATACCAATCGAACTAATTAAGACGGTTACAATGTCCAAAGGAATGCCCAGCCAGCCCATGACTCCAAAATTAATCAGGATTGTAGCTGCAACGATCAGTGTGCTAAATAGACTGCCTTCCCAGGAACGTAGTAACAAGAGTACAATCACAAACACGGTGAGCAATGCCGTAAACAGACTAGCAATCTGACCTTCAATAATCATGGAGGCTAGAGCATCAATGAGTGCAATAATGCCTGTCTGCGTAACCTCCACATTGAGATGGTCAAAGTACTTGACGAACAACATATCTATCTCACTAAACAACCTAGTTGTAGCTGCACTGCTAGAATCCTTGACCAAAGCTTGAATACGGGCTTGGCCATAATCCAACGTAATAAACTGCTCCAGCATCTGTCCCCCGCTCATCTCCATTAGGAGCAGATACTGGGCGGCGAGTTCCCTCGTGGCTGGCAAAGCCTCAAAGGCAGGATCACCGTCGTTCAGAGCCATGTTCACCCTCTGCAGGATGTTCACGATGGATTGGGGACGACCCACAAGTCCCGTCTCTTCCAGATCAGTCTGTAAGCCTTCCATAGCCTGTAGTACCGCAGGATCAAGCAAATCCCCACTAATCACAATCTCCACACTCTCCGAACCAGAGAACTTGTCTTTTACCATTTCATAAGCAACTTTTGGTGCAGAGTCATCGGGGAAGAAGTTGAAAAAGTTGCTATCTGTCGAAAGCTGAGGAATCCCAAGGAGAGCCACAAGCAAGATTATGGCCATTACAACTAGTACCTGACGTTTCTTTGCAACTACGAGTTGAGCGATCCGAGCTAAGGCTCTTGCCAAGATTCTGTCTTGGCCATCCTCCTTCTTAACAACAACCTTTTTTGGCACAGGCAGCAAGAGGAGCATTGCCGGGATGAACGTCAAAGAAATAAACAGGGCC
>CAZAJB010000216.1:0-2379 GCA_964485345.1 uncultured Clostridiaceae bacterium | reverse complement strand
AGTAGGGCTCTGGAGGTGGTTGATGCCCGGCTGGATAGCCTAACATGCCGGATACTCATTATCAAGAGGCTTTCGCGGCATAAACGCTGCTAACCTGCCTGTTTTGACAGAATTAGCTGCTGGGACAATTCAATTAACTTCTGCCATTTAGCTGGCATATTTGGGATGGACACGAGCTCAGGGATGGAGTTCAAAGGCTGCCAGTAAGTGTAAGGATGAGGCCGAAGGAAATTGTAATAGGCTACAAAGAGTGAAACATGAGTGTTGGAGCCTTCTGCGCTGCCGTAACCGTTGGTTACCTGATAAGAGAACTTGAAGGTTCGGTTAAGGCGTTCGATGATCTGCTTAAGCCAGCGGTATTCGGAAGATACGGGATCATCATTGGTAAGGCCTATGACCTGGATTAGGTTGAAATCCATGTTCTGAAGCATGAACTGCTGTTGAGCAAGCTTATAGGCAGTATAGCCGTCGGCAGCGAACTTGAGGGCCATTCCGGGGAACTCCTTAAACTTGGCAAACGCCATTCGCATTGCAAGGATACATGAACCCACATCGCGGGTGCTGGATATTTGATATCCGAGAATGGACTTTTTGATAGCATCCATGACGAACCAAACATAGTGACGGACACCTTTGACTTTGGTGTAGGTTTCGTCAGCAGCAAGATAGTTGGTGGGTTTGTAGTCATAGGAATCGACGAAAGGCTTCACAAGAGCCGCAGCTGTCTTTGCGTAATTGGCAACCGTGACATGAGAAATTTTGACTCCATGAACTTCCTGGATGGCTCTGGCAGTGACTCGGGTGGAAAGGCCCAGGTTAACATTGTACGTTAGGCAAAGGCCCATGATATGGGGTGAAAAATTCCTAAAAGAGAGGTTTGTAGCGCCCTTGGGCAAAGAAGACAAATCCATCTTAAAGAAATCGATGGTGAATTCCCGGTAGATGTAGTGGAGCTTGAATTTGTACTTGTTCTGCTGATAATCCACTCGATCTTCAGGAGAGAGCCTGTTGAGAGAATCGAGGTAATAGGGACAGTTCTTGTTGACACATTTGTGGATATTGAAGTGCTTACGATCCTTCTTTTTCTCCAAAGCATGACCACAGAAGGGACAGATAAGGGTGATGGGCTTGAAGTCAGACTTTCCCCTTACAAATCTATTCTTACAGACTTTACACAACAGTTGCCCGCGACCGCCGGTATTATCATAGAGGTAGGTATGAGGGGCTCCACAGTAGGGACAGACGCAATCGGGAGGAACAGGGTTCTTCCCACGGGAGTTAACAGGCTTGAGGCTCTTGCCATGCTTGGCTTGGTATTCCTCCATCAAAAGTATGTAGTTCAGAGGCTCAACCTTCTTGATGACGGGTAGCTTGTCAACGGTAAGCTTATTATACTTGGGGCTTGTAATGTCGTATTTGGATGATTTTAACGGTATGTTTTTCGCAATGAAGACCAGCAAATGCTGGATTTGAGAAATTAAGAATTGATTGTATGCGACTAAAACTGATATAATTGAGTTCACAATGACACCTTTTCCTTTTTGGATTTTGTTGTTTTCGTAGACTCAATTATACCAAAAAGGGGGGGGTCATTGCTTTTTTATATCAAAAAACTCTGAATCCCTTGCAGATAGCATACTTCAATATAAACCAAGTGTAATTAACTTTACACTAACCCAGGTAGATCGGAGGTTGTAATATGAACCTTAGCGAGAAATTGGGCAATATCGGTCTGATTCCCGTTGTTGTATTCGACAAGGCGGAATACGCGCTTCCGTCGGCAAAGGCAATGATAGAGGGCGGCCTGCCCGTGATGGAGGTCACTTTAAGAACGGATGCCGGGATTGGGTCAATGAGAAAGATCAAACAAAATTATCCGGAGATAATCTTGGGCGCAGGTACCGTGCTCTCTGTCAAGCAAGCTAAGGCGGCCGTAGATGCAGGATGCGAATTTATCGTGAGCCCGGGTTTTAACGACGATGTCGTAAAATTTTGTCTTGATAACGGTGTTTTGGTTACGCCCGGCTGCGTAACTCCCACTGAAATCGACCACGCGCTGAGCTTCGGCATAAACATTTTAAAGTTTTTCCCTGCAAGCATATACGGCGGCGCAGAGGGGTGCAAAGCGCTGCACGGCCCGTACAGGACAGTCAGATTTATTCCGACAGGAGGCGTCGGCCTGGGTAATCTTTCGGAATATGCCGATAAGGATTATATTCACGCAATCGGCGGCGGCTGGCTATGCAGCGCCAAGGATATGGCGGACGGCAATTTCTCAAACATTACCGAGACTGTTAAAAGATCAATCGATGTGCTGCTGGGTTTTGAGCTTGCGCATATAGGCATCAACATGGATAACAAAGATATGTCTTCGGCGCT
>CAZAJB010000215.1:0-2392 GCA_964485345.1 uncultured Clostridiaceae bacterium | reverse complement strand
GTCTTCTTCTGCAGCCTGAATCCCGAATCCAACAGCCATCACTAACAACATGACCGTCAATCCAATGAACGTTCCTCTTCGTATCGCCTTCAACATTGATCACTCCTTCATCTTGGTTGTACTACGACCAGCGTCCTCTGGATCTCCACCCCCTCTGCACTGACTCCAAGATCCAACGGGCGAATGTGAGCCCCCAGCAATGGGCACAGTCCTCCCTCTGGCGCGGTGAAACATACGAAATCCGAACCAAATGTGGACTTTAGGGGGGCTTTACTGTCATTGTTCTCCAGTGCAGAAATAAATCCTCCTTTTTTTATACTTATTTTTCGTCTATCCAACAAAAATGAACTTTTATTGACCAAATATGCACTTAATGGCCTTATTGGTGGCAAAACTACCAAAAACTAAATAAATCCCTGTCTAAAAGGAGGATATTTTCCTCCCAATAGGTAATATGGATGCGTAAAGCAAAGACGAAACAGCAAGATCAATATGGAGGGGTTGCAGATGGCTACTGGGAAAACCCGTAGAAGTGTTCTTACAACCATCCGGGATTCTACGGGTAAAATGAGCAAGGGGGAGCTACTAGTAGCTAACTATTTGTTGAAAAACCCCCATAGTATTAGCCTGCTTTCCATCTCTACCCTGGCAAGCAGTGCAGAGGTAAGCGAAACCACGATCATGAGGTTTGCCAAGAAACTACGTTTCAAGGGGTTTACAGACTTTAGGCGGGCATTTTTGCAGGACATGTTGAAACCTCCCAGGGAGGATACTCTACCGGTGTATGAGGAGATTTCCTTGAGTGACCAACCGTTTGCGGTCATCGAGAAACTGTTTTCCCTCCACCAGCGCACCTTTGATTCCACCCTCACCTCTGTGGATCAGCAAGTTCTGGCGCAAGCAGCAAAAAAGATCGCCAACGCTAGAAGCGTAGCGTTTCACGCCCACGGCGGTTCGGGCTATATTGCTCAAAGCGCGCTCTGTCTGTTCCTGGGCTTAGGCATTCGCTGTTCCGCCTGGGTAGACGAGACCACGCAGGAGTCTTCAACCAAGTTGCTAGGAGAAGAGGATGTAGTGGTTGCCATTTCGCATAGCGGATCAACAGAGACCATCGTTGGAACCGTACGAACGGCACGGGCTCATGGGGTTACTACAATTGCAATTACAAACTATGCCGACCGCGCCTTAGCCAAGGAATGCGATTTGCCTCTTATTACTGCGGTCCCCGAAACACCCATCGGCGCCGAAGCCGGCGCTAGTAGGGTAGCCCAGCTAGCAATACTTGATGCTTTGGCTGCCTCCGTTGCACTATTGCCCAGAAAAAAAAGTGACAGCCGAGATAGTCGAGAGTGGTAGGTGGATCCAAGGAACAAATCGCTCGATAAGGGCGATATGAAGGAAAGCCCCTTGTGGGCTTTTCCTTTTGCATGGCAAATAGATCAACAAGGAGGCGTTCAAATGTATGTAGACATCATGGCTACAATCGCTAAGCAAGCTGGAAACCTATTGCTAGAGATGAGGAAACGCGGGTTTCGGGTGGCAGAAAAAAGTGGGCTTGACTTGGTTACAGATGCAGACAAGGCTTCAGAAGAACTGATTATTAGGGCCCTGCAGCAGCATTACCCAGACTATAACATCATGGCAGAGGAGCAAGGGTGGTTCAAGAAAGTAGAATCAGAGTTCACTTGGGTTATAGACCCCTTAGACGGAACGGCTAACTATGTCCATGGCTTCCCGCACTACTCGGTATCCATAGGGCTCCTGCGGGATGACAAACCCCTAGCCGGCGTTGTTTACAACCCGGTCTTGCAGGAGTTATTTAGCGCAGAGCAAGGACAAGGATCCTTCTTGAACGGAGAACTTATTCGCGTTTCTGATGCTACAAGAGTTCAGGGGGGTCTGTTTGCAACAGGTTTTAGTGGTGACAGTGCCAAGGTTTCAGAGGAATCCATGGCTCAATTTCATACGATCACAAAAGAATCCCATGGCGTACGAAGAATTGGCTCAGGTGCTTTAGATCTTTGTTATGTCGCTTGCGGATATCTGGATGGTTACTGGGAAAAACCCATCAATGCCTGGGATATTGCGGCAGGTGCCATCATTTTGTCGGAAGCTGGCGGAACAGTGTCTGGAATTAGAGGTCAAACTGTTGATCTTTTTTCCGGTGAAATCGCTGGAACGAACGGACTTTTGCATGATGAGTTGATTCGCCTTTTACAGACGAAAATATAAGGTGCGAAATTTGACATTTACTACTGTTACATGCTATGATTTCAACAACAATAAACATAAACAAACCAATAAGAACAGTCTGTTTACATTCTTGACAATAACGATGGCCGAAAGGGGGGCGACCACTAGAGGGACCTCAATAACTCAATATCTCAGACTT
>CAZAJB010000214.1:0-2446 GCA_964485345.1 uncultured Clostridiaceae bacterium | reverse complement strand
GATGGGCTTTTCGCCTTCTGAGGTTGAGACAGTATACTGTAGTTCGACATCTACTCCAGATAGAACTGAAAAAAAATGACCAAAGGCTTTGTCTACTTCGGCTCTATTGATCTCGTCAATAACAAGCCATTTGTTTTCGCGTATGCTTTTTAGAAAGATGCCTTCTTGGAACTGAAGATGGCCATTTTTGTCTGGCATATAGCCGCCAATAGTGTCAAATGTTGTCCAGTCTGATGTGGCAGTAGTGAGAGTGAAACCACTTATAAACATTGTTCGTTTTGCTTCTAAGCAAGCTCTGTTGGCCAACGTTGTTTTTCCAGTCCCAGGAGGGCCAGTGAATATGATATGTTTCCCCATATTGATTAGATTGCACATGCTGGTTATGGGGCCTGTCGGCATGATGAAGTCCTCAAGAATGACAGTGATATTAGGTTCATATCTGTCACTATGGTTTTCATAAGCATCTTCTTCGCCCAACGTTTGTGGCAAGGGCTCATTGAAGTCTAACTGCATAGGTACGAGCTTTACCGTAGATCCTTTGATTCTGGCCATGAGTGCATCGCCTACAGTGGCCTCAAGATCTTGTTCTATTGCCGGGCGTAACTCTAACATCGCACGCATTAAGGCAACAGCGTTCTTTTCAGCCATTCTAGAGATTGCTTGATTTGGTTCCCATTTAGTCATTGGACCAATACCAATAATGTCATACGTATCGCTATAGGGTTTAAGATCCTCTCTCTTGATCGGCTCGTCGAACAGGACCATTACATTGATGGCGATTTTGTAGTTGTTCTTCTCATACCCTTCGTCGTAAGGTTCCTTGGAGATGACCCCCATACCTATCAGCCCTGTTTCCCAAGTAACTAAGGAACTTCCTTTATCTCCACCAAGAACTATAAAGATATGTTGTCCAACAAACAAGGCGTCTTTAAGTATGTTGAGTCCATCGATCTCGATATTCTCTTCACGACTTAGGATTTTCTGTACGGTGATGGGTGACTTTGTTCTTATGCTATAGAAGTCTTGGCCTTCGGAGCTAGCTTCGTCAAGAATTTCCGCTACGGCAACTTGAAGTTCCTCAACCGGTGTGTCCTTATATTTGAGGTAGATTTCGTATAGGTACTTACTTCTTTTCTCTAGAGGTTCTTGATGCCACCCTTTTCTACCATTACTGTCGAAGACGGCATCAAAAGCATCCTTATCATTCTTGAGGGTATTACGTTTAACATTGTATTTCGATGAAAGGACTTCTAAAGCAGGATAGTACTTGCCTTTATACCTCTCATCATCGCTGGGCAATTTAGCAAAGTACAGGCACGTTAGAGCACGTTTTTCTTTATCATCCATTTGGTTGATGTCAATTGACATTATTCTTACCTCCCAAATTGTGGTTGTGGTAAGTAAATCTTAGGCTTCCTTCAATGGGGACAGCTTCAGTCTTCGTTTTGGTAGGTTATCCCAATCCTAGTATTTCGGTGATAATGAATAAAACTCCTTTATATAGTCCGATTTGTGGGGTCAACCAACATCCCATAGGGATCGGATGTTATATAAAGGAGCGTGGAACGTTTATATTTCCAACTGTGGTTTTTCTGTGGAAAAGTCCATGTAAAATTGTTCTTCGTCTAATTTATAGAACGTGACATCTGTTCTTCCGTAGTTTAAGAGGTCTTGTTTTGTCACAAATGCGCCATTCGCGACCCCAATGCGGTTCCGAAGATATTCGCCGAGCAATGAGTTGTTCTGTGGTGTAGTTATCGCTTTGTCCCCGTCTTGCTGAACACGCAGTATTAATTGCTTTTGATCATCCGTTAGTACGGTGAAATGTCTTCTTTCGAGGGGGAAAAACCCTGAACGAGCAATTTTCGCAGGAAGGGGAATATATGCTTCGTTAGGGTTCCTTTTTGTTCTATTTCTTCTATGCCCCCAGTTGATTCCTGAACCAAAACCGACATCCCCTCTATTTGTAAGTAAGGAAAGCTTAACTTTCGATATGCCAGCACCACTTAGGGAAATAGATGGAGATTCCTCCACGCTCAAGACAGGATGTGCGGGCTTTAGCATTATTACGTCCTCAATTTCCGCGTGGTTACAGTATGTCGTCCTTGATTCTATTAAATCATAATACTCTCTTGCCTGGTTAGGGTCGCAATCATGGAGTAGTTCACTCCTGGCAGGCGAAAATGCTGCTTGCGTATAGTTCGCAGATCCTACGTATGCGCGGAAAGGTCTCCCATCTTTTTCCCATAGATAGATTTTGGAGTGTACAGGTGGTCCTTCTGTTACATATTGGCATGTAAATGGTGATTGATATGCTCTGTTGTTTCCCGAAACGAGGTCTTTGAATCCATTATGTACCGAAATTGCTAAACCATCAAAACGGCACATCCCGACAATCAAATTGATTTCGATCATATCCTGTTTTTGGTCTAGAATCTCAGTCATA
>CAZAJB010000213.1:0-2453 GCA_964485345.1 uncultured Clostridiaceae bacterium | reverse complement strand
AGAAGGGTTTACCTAAAGCTAGAAAGTATGCAGCGCACCGGTGCTTTTAAGTTCCGAGGTGCCATGAATTACATGCTTTCCCTTGATGAAGAGGAGGCCAAACGAGGTGTGATTACTGCCTCTAGTGGAAATCACGGCCTCGGCATGTCTCTTGCGGGCATGCTACGTGGAATCAAATGCACGGTGGTGATGCCGGTTTCGGCTCCGCAGACAAAGCAAAACCGCGCTAGGGAGTATGGTGCCAATTTAGTTCTTCATGGGGCGGACTATGATGAGGCTCAGGTCCACGCCAAGAGCATTGCTGACAATGAGGGATCCATTTATGTGCCCAGTTTTAATCATCCCCGTATTATTGAGGGACAGGGTACTGTTTTAGCAGAAATCCTTAGAGATCAACCAGCAGTAGACACTGTGATCACACCGGTGGGGGGCGGGGGTATGTTGGCTGGCCTTCTCTTGGCTCGGGCTGAATC
Organism: uncultured Clostridiaceae bacterium; assembly: GCA_964485345.1. Classification (GTDB taxonomy): domain Bacteria; phylum Bacillota; class Limnochordia; order Darwinibacteriales; family Darwinibacteriaceae; genus UBA5420. Next base: position 1,980 of record CAZAJB010000213.1, on the reverse strand, counting down.
CCATGCCACGCAAGTCAATGTAGTCGGAGTGGAGCCCACGGGTGCAGCATGCATGCAGTTTTCCCGGAGCGTAGGGCACCTGGCAACGTTACCCACTATGCAGACAATAGCAGACGGTGTGGCGGTGCGCACCCCAGGAGATTTAAACTTGGAGATCGTGGAGCTCTTCGCCCCCCTTCTTTGGCAAGTGGATGATGGGGCCATCAAAAACGCTCAGCAGCAACTATTCCAAAAAAGCAGGATTGTGTCGGAGACTGCCGGTGCCGTTTCGGTGGCCGCCCTCTTGGAAAAGGAGTTGCCGAAAGAGGCCAGAGAGGTAGTCTGCATTATTACCGGGTCAAACTTGGATCTGGGGGGATTCGAACTGTAGCTTAGGAGAAGTGCTACCTGTGCATTACTCACTCGTCCTCGATGAAGGGTGTTTCGGTATAGAATCCATCTTTCAGAAAAGCTTTTTTGAGGCGCTCTTTGGTGTTGTGGGTGGCTCGTTTGTGGTCGGGACACTCCACTCCGAAAATGAGCAGGAGTGAATTACCGAAAGCAGCAAAGGTTAGATCAGCGAATGCATCTTGCAGTCTACTATCCTCTAAAATGCCTAGCGTCCGGTAGAATTCTACTGTCTGATACTCAGCCTTGTACGAGAGTTCATTGATTTGGCGGATCAAGTTTTGCACCTGATCGCTTGTGTAAAGGTCGGGAAGTACATATAGGTTGATCAGACGCCTTACTTCGGAACGCAAGTGCTCGCAATCTACTACGTAATCGATGAAGGCGCAAAATGCTTCGACCGGTGTCACTCCTTCGTCCACCCGATAGAAGAACACGGGTCGCATAGCGTTGTCCCGTTCCACCACATGCTTGAAAAACTGCAGCATCATATCTTCTTTGTTGTCGAAATAGTAGGTAATGGTATTAGTATGCAAATGGCAACGAGCAGAAATATTCGCATAGGTAAGACCGTCAGGCCCTTCTTCTAATAAAAGGCTTTCTATGGCATCGAAGACACACTTTTTTCGGTCCACGTTATCGTTAGTCGTTGTCATCTGGGTCTCTCCTCTCAAGACATAATCAATTTAAGTATATCACAAAGGGTCTGTTGGAAAACAACGAAATTTAGCTCCTTGAGTTAGCAAAGTGTAGAACCCGCAAGATACAAGGCTTTTTAGACTGGCCTGGTTCTAAGCGGGTTCTGTTTTTTGCTTCAATTAACCTAATTTTTCGCACAACAAATAGAGGCCCTCTGTTTTCTACGCCGTTCTTCCTTTTAAGCGGCTATCAGGTCGGTTCTACCCTCAAATTCCTTGATTACCCAGCTACAAATCCAGGGTATTTGCTTATATTTCCTGCAACACCCGCTGTCCGCTGTAACCTCTTCTAATACTGATCCAAAAATATCCTTATGCGTTCTTAGCACTGGGATAGGTGTGTCGTAATCAGTCCGGTCATTGCTTATGTAAAGGTGATTATTTTGCATCAATGCGTTCTGTATGAAGTGAAACTCAGTACCACCATTCTGATTATTGATACTACCTGACACAAAAGATTGATGCTCGGGTTGATGTGGTTCATCATCAATGTAATGTCGGCTTGGTTAAGAGCGTCAAGACACGGTCCCTTAGGGTGATTCTCCGTAATAGAGCATGGCCGTTCTCCACTGCTTTTGATCGGGAGCTTGTAGGTTGCAGTAGAAGACTAGCTTTCGCTATTCCCCCTGGAGAGTTAATTCTAGGGCAGAAAGATTAGAAAACTCGCTGCCGTTTTCCGTTAACCCTTCTTGGAACAATGTACAAAGGAATCACGACATAGAAAATCGAAAACTCCTGCCTGCTATGGTGTGACTCTCAAAGATCGTAACGAGAGTCGTACGCTTTGTCTCGATCATGTCCGAAAAGCGCAAAAGAAAAAGAAGGCTCTGCGGAAAGTGAAGAGCCTTCTTTAGGTACCTTATGGAACGTGTCTTTTTGAGTTGCCTAGTTTTTG
>CAZAJB010000212.1:0-2454 GCA_964485345.1 uncultured Clostridiaceae bacterium | reverse complement strand
GCACGTTCGACCTGGGACTTCTTTTTCTGTCTCTTGCTAGGAGACACGAGCCGTTCTCTCTTAGTGTCCGTCTTGCCGACCCTCAAATCCTCTCAAACCTCTCTACATCAACGCTAAACACGGTTGCACCGCCTACGGAGACTTTTTCCAGACGCGTACCGAGTCCCCCTCGTGTAAAGGGAATGATCGGTGAAGGATCCCCTTGTTCTCGCCTTTTGCAGGTGCGCTTAATTACGGCAAGCACTCTATCCAAGCGTTCCGTTTCAACCCCAATTAGGAGCGTAGTGTTCCCTACTCTTAAGAACCCGCCTGTACTTGCCAACTTAGTCGCTCGGAAATCACTTTCTGCTAAAGCGTCGAGTAAACCCGGTACATCCTGATCCTGAACAATGGTTACTAGTAGTTTCATAAGAGTCTCCCTTCCAGTGCCTCCAATATCCTAGAGGCGACTTCTTCACGGGTTCCTTCCGCAGAGATCACCTTAAATCGCTGCGGTTCAGCTTGGGCCATCGTCAAAAAACCTGATCGAACCCTCGCATAATACTCTAGTGTACGCTGTTCAATGCGATCACCTTTAGTCTTGACCAAAGACTCAGCCGGATTGGCATCGAAATAGATCGTTAAGTCGGGAACCAAACCCCCGGTAGCCCAGTGATTGACTTGTTTAATTCCATCAATATCTAGCCCTAAGCCATAGCCTTGATAAGCCACTGATGAATCTACAAACCGTTCGCAAATGACTGTTCTTCCTTCCGCCAGATTAGGCCGTACGATCTCATGTACATGTTGCGCCCGATCGGCTGCGTATAGCAGGATTTCCGTCATAGAATGAAGTTCCTTGTGCTCGGGGTTGAGGAGTAGGCTGCGAATCTGACTACCTAGCTGTGTGCCTCCTGGTTCAAAGGTGTGACAGACTTCGTGCCCGCGCTTCTCAAGGTACTCCTTGAGCAAAAGCGCCTGTGTAGTCTTTCCAACGCCGTCTACACCTTCCAGAGTGATGAACGATCCTTTGTGCATGATAAAAGATCTCCTTATCGTGTTTTTCTTCAACAACTGCAATTATCCTCTATTAGAGCAATTTTCTGCCCTGGCATTAAACCCCTCACGGGCCAATTAATGCTGTTGCACCAAAGCAAGTACTCAATGATATCAGTGGTAAACTGTTCTCCAGGTGCGATGATGGGAACACCCGGTGGGTACGGTGTTAGAAACCCTCCGCTGATTCTACCCATTGCATCTCGGAGCGATGCCATCTCCTTTTCCATAAAGAATGCTGCTCGCAAGCTATAAACGATGGGCGGTAACTCGGGAACATGTAGGGTATTGCGTTCTAATGGTGTAGAACCGAGGTGGGTTCTGCGCCCTGCCAAGTCACGAATCGCATCCACCAGCTTTGCAACACTCTCCCTAGTATCTCCAAGCGTGATGAGAGCCAGAACACTATAATAGTCACTGAGCTCTACTTGGACATTATAATCGATGCGGAGAAGTCGCTCAACTTCTATCCCCGTCAACCCCAGCTTGCGTAAAGAAACTACTATTTTTGTCGGATCTGCCTGCAGATGGCTAGGTAGTAACTCTACGCCATCTATTTTGCTGAGTTCCCGACGACAGATGCTAGCAAGTTCAAGGGCTTGTCCCACTAGGTCCCGGCCTGAGGTGGCTAAAACTCGGCGAACTTCATCGAGAACGGCGTACAGTATAAGAGAGGGGCTCGTGGTCTGCAAAGCCCTCTTGGCTTGAACCACCTTCGAAAACCACATCGCATTATTGCAGTGTAGCATGGACGTTTGCGTAAGGGACCCAAGAGTCTTATGGGTGCTTTGCACAACCCCATCCACCCCACACTCCAAGGCTGTGGCTGGCAACTGATCCGAAAAATGGAAATGGCCACCATGAGCTTCGTCCACGAAGACAAGGGTACCATGATCCCGACCTAGCCTAGTCAGTGCCTCTAAGTCCGTGACTGTTCCGTAATATGTAGGATGGGTCAAGACTAAGGCCTGCGCCTTGGTACGATCCAACGCCTGCTCGACTTGATCTGGTTGGGGCGGTAATGGGACCAGCCAGTCCGGATCATAGGAAGCTGGTATATAAACTGCCTGTCCCTGCGATAGCGCCATCGCGGAATAGACCGCCTGATGAGAAAACCGTGGAACGAGAACCGGTCCCTTGGCGGGCATAATAAGGTAGTGTAATCCTCCAGTTGTTCCATTGACGGAAAACATACTACTAGTTGCACCAAAGAGCTCCGCGGCTAACTGTTCAGCCGCTTTCAAAGCTATTTCAAAGTCATGGTCTATCTCAATGTTCTCTATTTGGTCTGAAGGATCCAGTGCGAAAACCCCGGAACCCAAGACGGCCTCAATATTAGAGAACGGACCACCATGTAATTTATGGCCAGGGGTATGAAAGGGAATTACACCCTTCGCTTGATAAGCGACGAGTGCGTCC
>CAZAJB010000211.1:0-2476 GCA_964485345.1 uncultured Clostridiaceae bacterium | reverse complement strand
GCCAAGTTTACGCACTAGGTTTCTTCTAGCAATTTCTTCCTGAAGTTGATCGCGTTGCTTTCTGAGTTCGATAACTGATTGATCTTCTAATGATGCATGTCTAGGAAGAATATCTTCGGAACTCTGTTCCAAAATCTCTAGTGTGTTTCCGTCCACTACTAGGATTCCCAAACGTTCACATAACGATCGAGCTGTATCCGTGAACCCGCTTATACTTACAAACATTTTCAGGTAGACGTTCTCGCCATAGTTGTGTTCGATGTCGTATGTCTTCCCGAAAAAATTTCTTATCTGGCCAGACGAAATGGGACCCGATGTGTAGTATTCCTTGCACTCGACTAGTGCGACACGTCCATCCGCGTCTTCGCCCCAAACATCAATCTCATGATCCAATACGATCTTGTTGGTTACCGCCCGATAGCCCTTGGACTGCAAAAGGACACGAACGCGACCTTCTAAGGTAGATCCGCGCTTTGGCGCATCTCTTGAAGCTTCAGCTGGCTGGGCTAATTCGGCCACTATAGCATCCTCGGTTTCGGCTATTTGCCATGGTGTTCCTTTTTTCATAGTCATGACCTCCTCTGGTTTGGCTGAAAGTCCGGCATTTTTCTCCCTCAATATCCTTTCTCGATCCTGGAACATGTTAATCCAAAACCTCCTTTCACGATTAGGTAATAGCTAAACCAAACCCTTCGGTAGATATGACTTCTATGCGGGAGCTCACAGGTTTGGTTAGGTTTTATTGCCAAGAGCGTTCTGGTGGCGCTTGCGGGTTCTTCGTCTGTCTGGATGGATAACCAATCCTCTGTAGAGCGGCTTACCACAGAAGGTGGTAGTGCGATCGAACTTACAGAAATCAGCGTCACCCAGGAAATCAGGGAGACGCTGGACCTTGGTCATGGGTGTTTTCGTCAACTAAGAATAGTGTGGCACAGTGATGTCGGAAAATGTGGAAGGAACGAGTTAGTTACTCGGTCTTTGCGAAGAGCATTGATGGTTGTGTACCATGTCTTTTACACGGATTGTAGTGTGGTGGAGGCTGTTAAAACTAGTCTAGTCATTGATGTCCCGAACCATGTTGTCGTGGGGGATTACATACAATAAGTTGAATTATTTGGTAAGATATTACCATATTCGATCCCAAAACCATAATTCCTACCTGAAACGTATAACGCTTCGTAGAGTATTGCTGTGAGGGATATCAGAACAGATAGCTCAAGCCGACCTGCTGTTGGCCCCTTCCTGTGAACTCTTTTTTCCGATAGGGCGTTGAGGGGTTGCTGCCTTGAATGATGTAGTGAACATCCTCAGAGAGATCTCAGAGAAAGAAGCGCCCAATCCTATCGCGTCAAGAACTGTGTATCATTCGATAACGTGTTCCTTACATCGATTGATCGGAAAGCCTGGGACTCCCTCTGATAGCGGGAACACCAGAACGTTATACGTGTTTTGTTTGAGACCGTTGGGTCATTTAAGTATAATTAGGCTAGGAGGTGCACATAGCGATGAAGAGAAGAATTACCGATGTCTTGTCTCCTAGCGAAATGGATGCTGTCCGTGAACTGGAGTCTGAGGTGAAACAACACTTCAAGACAAAGCGTGCGTCTCTCTTTGGATCAGTTGCTCGTGAAGAGGCGGACGAGAACTCCGATCTAGACTTGTTAATAATTTTGTCGGAGACTGTTACTCATCGACTCCGTAACTCCATTTCTGATAGTGCTTTTGAGGTTAATCTAGAGCATGACACTAATATCCTTCTATGAAACGGCTTTGCCACATGCAGCGGCTGTTCTTTCGAGGCAAGGCCTTTGCCATTTGCACTTGTGCCAAAGATGTCTACTATGAATACTATTGGGAGGGGGTCAGACAGCTTTGGAAAATTGCTTAGTCAGAGTTGCGAGGAGATTGAACGAAGAAAACATCACATGGGCCCTCGGCGCATCTATGCTGTTGTATTACAAAGGATTGGTATCCAGGGCCAACGACATAGATATTGTGATCGCCCTTGAACATGTAGAGTTGGCAGATAAGGTCTTGCATAAGTTAGGCCGAAAACAGGCGCCTAACCAGCATGAGGACTATGCCACAAGGTATTTCGCAGAGTTTGTCATTGATGAGGTTGATGTAGACGTAATGGCTGGATTTCGCATTATCACAGGTGATAACGTGGTAGAGTATGTGCCCGATCCTGGGACATTTGGGACCTTGACGTTAGAAGGAACATCGATTTATTTGTGCCCCTTGGAAGATTGGTATGCTCTGTATCTTTTGATGCCTCACCGCCAAGAGAGGGTGGCTACTATCAGAGAGTGTTTCCTGAATAACGGAGCCAATGAGACCTACCTCAAGGCCTGGGCAGATCGGGACATACCTAAGGCTGTATCCAATGAAATCAGCAAACTTCTAGTGGAGCTATCCTAGACAGTTAGCTACATAGCGGGTGCTTACCGCACTTCCAAGAGCACATACCTAAACC
>CAZAJB010000210.1:0-2525 GCA_964485345.1 uncultured Clostridiaceae bacterium | reverse complement strand
GCAAGCGAGGGTGATGAGTTAACCGAAATAGCCTCCCCCTTTGCTAAAGAAGACTTTGCGGAAATGAACGAGGATGCCTTTGACTCCGTTTGCGAATTTATCAATTGCATCAATGGGCTTTTCTCCAGTGAACTGAGCTATGAGGACGTTATTGTGGATATGCGACCACCGTCCTTCGGCCAAAACCAAGGCCTTCGTAGCGCCAACGGCATCTATGTAGTACCTATCACCATCAAAGGGCGGCATCTAGACCTGCTGGCAACCATCGATGACCAACTTCAATTAGGGATGAACTAAGGGGGAATTGCTGTGGCGAAAATTCTAGTCGTCGATGACTCTCGGACAACCAGGAGAATTCTCAAACAAATGCTCGAGGACATGGGGCACGAGGTTGTGGGTGAAGCAACCAACGGAGAAGAAGGGCTTGCCAAATACAAGGAGTTAGCACCCGATCTTACCACCATGGATATCACCATGCCCAATATGGACGGTGTAGAAGCATTACGCCAGATCCGCGAGTACGATCCGCAGGCGAAAGTGATCATGGTCAGCGCCGCGGGTCAGAAGCACAAGGTGCTAGCAGCCATGAAAGCAGGGGCGGCAGAATTCTTAACGAAGCCATTAGCCGCAGAGGATATCGTGGAACGAATTAACCAAGTTCTGGGGGCCTAAGCATGGAAATTGCAGGGGTCGCAGTCGCTTTTGGTTCGGTTATGTACCTCGTCTCGAAGAACATTTCTATGGGACTATCGCTGATCATTGGAACATGTATCGCAGGGCTACTTTCTGGGATGAGTCTACTGGCGTTCGGAATTGCAGTAGCACATGGCCTACTAAGTTCTATGACAATTGAATTAGCCATCGCGGTTGCACTCATTAGTGGCTTAGGGAAGATCATGAAGGAAAACGGGGATCTGGAGTTAATGATTGACTCTCTTGTGGCTTTATTTCGTAGACCCAAATTGCTCACTATGATCTTACCCGCCCTCATTGGCACAATCAATGTCCCGGGTGGGGCCATCATGTCAGCACCCATGGTCGAGGAAAACGGGAAAATTTTAGGCCTAGACGCAACCACCAAATCAGCCATCAACCTCTTTTTCAGACACATTGGCTACTTCGTCTATCCTTTGTACTCCTCACTGATCATCCTTAGTGAACTCATGGATATTCCCAAGCTGGCAATCCTTCGCTATAACGCTGTTACTATGCTAGTGGGCCTTCTTGTCGCCTACCTCGTTTTCTTCCGGGGAGTGCGCCACCAAGAGATCCCTAACAAGAACGGCAACAACATGATGCGCAATGTAGCGAACTTGCTCCTTGGCTTTTCGCCAATCCTTACAGCACTAGGCCTTGTCTTGATCTTTGATCTTCCGTTCTACCTTGCCACTGCCTTTGGCGTGCTGATCGGATTAATCCGAGGTTTACCTGCGGAACGTAGAGGGCAGGCATTTTGGCACAAAATGGGGCAGTTTTTCACCAAGTGGATCGAATACAAGCTGGTGCTAGTAATCCTTGGTGTCATGATGTTTCGCTCTGTGATCGAGGCGTCTGGCGTTGTGAGCAGACTGGCAACAACGTTATTCGACTACGGTACGCCGTTGCCCATTCTGGTCATGGTTCTGGGCGTCGTGGTCGCCTATGTAATTGGAACCCATATGGCTGCCTCAGGAGTCTTAGCGGCCTTGTTTGCGCCTATTATCCCCGCTGCAGTCATGGCTCCCTATACCGCATTACTCTTTACCGCCGTCCTTCTTGGCTATCTCATATCGCCCATCCACCTCTGTTCTGTGTTGACGAACCAGTACTTTGGTTCCAAGTACGTCCAGGTAGTGAAAAAGCTAGCCCTACCCGTACTCGCCATGCTTGCCACAGCCATGGTCCAGCTTTTGCTCTCTCTACAGTAGTGGGGTTCACTCTCCTGTAAGACCCGTCCGTTCTATGCTCTGTACAAAGAAGCGCTGCAAGAACAGGTACATCAGCAAAAGCGGTGCGAGAGAAAGCAATGTACCCGCTAAACGGATCGACTCGTTAAGGGCGCCCCCGGCACTGATATCGTTAGCCGGATACAACTTGTTAAAGCTATCGACGAAGGCCTGCAAGCGAATGGGAAGCGTGCGGGCAACTGTACCAGACAGCAGCGAGAGCTGTGTCGTCTCGTTCCAAAACCAGATAAACGAGAATAAGAATGTCAGCACAATGGCGGGAATGGCCATGGGAATGGCAATCTTGAAGAAGACACGTAGACTGCCTGCTCCATCAATCATGGCTGCTTCATCAAGGGCCCGCGGATAGGAGCTAAAGAACTGATAATAGACCAGGAGAAACACGGAGCTCTTAACACCTTGCCCGCCGAGGGCTGTAATCATGGTAGGCCAGACGGTGTTGACGATCTTGTATTGATTGAACAGCATGTACCTGGGAATCAAAGTTACTGCAGGCGGGATCAAGAAGACGAGCACGATTAAGGCAAACCACAGCTTCTTCAGGGGGATCTCAAAGCGGGCCAAACCATAGCCAGCAAA
>CAZAJB010000209.1:0-2543 GCA_964485345.1 uncultured Clostridiaceae bacterium | reverse complement strand
TTCTACGGAGTTTGGGGCAGAATCGCCAGTACGGCAATGAAGATCAGCGACACTAAGAACTCTTTGATGACCTCATCAACCAGTGCCTGAGAAGCACCTGTATAGAGCATACCAATGGCTTTTCCGTTTTGATCCAGGAGTGGACGATACGCGGTTTGGTAGCGTTGTCCCACTACGACTGCCTCACCCACATACTCTCGTTTCTCGTTCAAGACCTCCCGCGCCACTTCGGCAGACGCTTGGGTTCCAGTAGCCCTTTTCCCTTCCGTGAGCACATTTGTGGCAATACGTAGGTCGTTGTGAAAAATCGTCACAGTATTCCCGGTTAAATTTCCTAGCCAATCAGCGAGTTCATTATAGTCGTTGAAGACCGTTTCACCCTTACAAAAAGAAGACCCCTGTATAGACCAGAAACCGGGGAACTTATTGTCAATGATCTCGTAAATTGTCGCCAAATCGGATCTGGCCTTTTCCAGCGCCATGCGCTGAGTTCCTTTCCTAACTGTCGTCTGCGTTACAGCACCTATCAACACAGCAAATAATATGAGTCCTAGAATAGCTGGCAACAGTATTTTCGAACCAATTCCTCTTCTCATAATCCTACCACCTTTTGTATAATAAGAACATACAGCATTGCACCTTTATTCACAAACCATTTCGCTTGCCGCTCTCTCCACTGCTGGTAGTTTCCCTTCACAAATTGCGACATCATCTTGTGAGTTTTATCCTGTGTGTTCTAGGCGAGACAAGCCAAATTGCCTGTGTAAGGGAATGACGAGAATCACTTGGTATCGTAGCTTGATTACTCTAGATATTGCCTCAGGCATCTAGGGCAATTCTGTGGGTCTAGAACCGCCATGTTCCACCAAAACCTCTGCTAGAAATCTTCTTGAATGCACGAACAATATAATGGTTAAACCTTGTTCCTTGAAATTCTTCCAAATGGTCAATACATGCAGTAAAACTCAGCGCCGGTCGATATGGACGATCACTTGTCATTGCATCTACTACGTCTGCCACAGTTGTGATCTGCGTCAGAATAATACATGGGAAGATGCCGTGCGAGCTTTGAGGGTATCCTCCTTGCCCGTTGGCCCATACGTGATGTTCCAAGATGATCTGCCCCACCGCCTCATCAAGCTCAAAGGGATGATACCAGTTGCCATCCATGAACGGAATGCATCTCCATTTGTTCCCATTCCTCGGGGGTAAGAGGTGTCTGCTTATGCAGAACCTCTGGCGGAATAAACTGCTTTCCTATATCGTGGAGCAGTGCTCCTAGCCTCAACTTCGCTAATTCTTGAGTGGCCAGACCCATTTGTATTCCTAAGGCTATAGCCAAGTCATGAACTCGCCCACAATGTGCAAAAGTCTCGTCAGTAAGGCTTAGAAGAGCTAAGACAAGTGTGTCGTCTAATCCATTATTCAATAGATGGGTTGTTTTCTCCGAGTAATCCATAGTTGCAATCCTCCTCCAATATTCATACTAGAAATCCCTCGTCCCTGCCAGGGATCCATAGTAGCTTTGGCCATTGTCGAGCTTTGCACCCGCAATACACCCCTCTTATCTCTGCGTCAATCACATGCAAGTTGAGTCGTCACCCCCCCTTTTAGTATAGACACCTGACTCGTCATAAACCTCGCCGCGCGTAATCTTGATGTTTTCTGGTGCGTGAATAGCCAGGCGTAGATCGCCTTTCTTGCTGCGAACTACTATTACCATAATATCGTCTCCGATCATGACATATTCTCCAGGCTTTCTGCCCAACACCAACAACTGATTCACCTCTTTTCTCAATCTAGATACCAAAAACAGACAAAAAAAGACGACGAATCCCCAGGCCACACTGCATCCTGCAGTCGGGCCTGGACATCACGTCGTCCTGACATGTCGTCCTGACCGAAAGAGAAAATCCCTTTCCGCAGCTTATCTTACGCGAGCTCTTTTCTGTTGCACCAAGCTAGACTCGCGTTAGTTGCCGTAACACCTCATTAAATGGCTTTCTCATGTTTTTACCTACCACGGACTTCGACACTTTCTGACACTTTCCTCCAATCAGAGTGATATTTATAGCAAACATGGCCTAGCGAACCTTGCGTCAATTAGAATTCGCCTATACGGTCGCCGCCTGCTCTAGTTGTCGGTGAAGAAATAGAATGACCGGAACCATGAGGCACCGGTCGTTTAGAATTTGGGTTCTGGTAACTTGGTTTGTTGAAAGAGATGATGAAACATTAGTTTTTCGGCCAAGTACTGAAGAGCTTCTCCCGAGGGTATCTCCAGCACATACAAATTCCCGCGCTTCTAGCTTCGCCTGAGAAGTTAGGGTAACCAATGCAAAATGCAAAGCATTGCCAATAGCACTCCCATGTGCTTGTAGCCTCTTACACGGCGAAATCCTTGCTCAGCCCCCATAAAACCAGCCGCTGCATGGCGTAAAGCCATTTTGCCATCTTTGAAATTGGACACTCTTGGGTTTGTGCTGCATAGGGTTTCTCGAAGAAGACCAGGTACTTTAGGTCGATGTACCGTCAAAGCCTCC
>CAZAJB010000208.1:0-2596 GCA_964485345.1 uncultured Clostridiaceae bacterium | reverse complement strand
CTTGGCGATACATGCGACCATTACAAAGAGGTTCAGGATGGCAATATGACAAGAAGGGAAGTGAAATGTTTGACTAGTAGTCGTCAAATCTATGAAATGCCTCTAGAGTATGCCTTAAGCCAACACACCAAAGAGCAGCTCCTAGATATCTGCCGGGACGAGGGCATAACAGGGGTGAGCAGACTCAGAAAAGGCGAGCTTATACAAAAGCTGATGGAAGATCTACCTATCATAACCGGGGAGAAGATGCTGCATTGGGATCAGCCTATCTACGACCTCATGGAGTACATAGTAAAGGAAGAGGAGCCAATCTGTCCCTTTGACCCCGAAGACTTTGATGATTTGGATGATGCTGAAGAATATTTTCTAGATGCATCAATCGCATTCCCCTTTCACATTATGAAGGGAAGTTTTGGGCTAGATACCTTGATTGTTCCCCTGGAATTTCAAGATGTATTTTTGCAACTTGATGGGACAGGGTATCGTGACCTCATCAAAGCGAACACCGCGATCGTGCGCCTCACGAAAGGACTCCTTTATTATTATGGCTGCCTAGAGCCCGATGAGATCGTCCACTTCTTGAACGATTTTTCGGAGGGCCCCCTCAATAAGGAGTACATCTTGGGCATTTTGTTGGAGGTTGCACCTTACAATTGGGACATCTACTATGAAGATGAAGGATTCGTCGATGGACGTATGCTGGATCTTCCTTATCTCTTAAAAGAGCGTAATAACCGTCCAGATCTCGAATATCGTAAGCTTAGTCTCGAGCAGGTGTGGGAGGCTGGCGATCCCTTTTTCCATGAAAGCACTGCTGAAATGAGGGCGATTACCCGCTTCTGTCGAGGAAGAGGCCCAGAAGACCAAGTTGAAGACCTGCTTGATTCATTATTTAGCCTCATGCAAAGTGATTTGCTGCCTCCTGAGATCATACCGGGAGTAGCCAGCTTTCTCAACCTAGAATCGGCCGGAGAGATGGAGGAACTAGCGTCTTTGATCTTTACCTATTATAATGCTACCCCCCATTGGGTCTTGAAAGGACACACTCCAGCGCAGTTGGGCCCAGAACCAAGAGGTCAGGTCTATGACTTTACGACTAAAAAGAAAGTAGGCCGCAATGACCCTTGTCCATGCGGCAGTGGCCGAAAATACAAGCGGTGTTGTGGGAGCAACTAAGGGGCTGAGTTCCAGAAATCCCTCCTGCGCCCTGCATCGTGTTAAGAGAAATCGATCGAATAGCGATCTCAAACGCATGTGAAGGAGTTGTCACTGATGCCAGATATGCTAGTTAAACTCTATGAGCTGCCTAGACTTAACCCGCTCATGCAAGCGATGGAAAAACAAGACATAACGATCCGTCTCGGGCTCCCACCAGAAAAACATATTGTTCTACAGTGGATCCGGGAAAACTTCAGCGAGAAATGGGCGGATGAAGCCGATGTTGCTTTTGCCCACAAACCAAGTGCCATTTACCTAGCTGTGGATGACAAGACCCAAAAGCTCGTTGGCTTTGGCTGTTACGAAACAACATGCAAGGGTTATTTTGGCCCTACGGGAGTGCAGCCGGAGTACCGTGGTAAAGGGATCGGTAAGGCTCTGCTCCTAGCTTGCTTGCATGGCCTAGCCCACTTAGGGTATGCATACGGAATTATCGGCGGTGCAGGCCCTGTGGAATTCTACCAAAAATCCGTTGGTGCCATAGAGATCCCCGATTCTGTACCGGGTATTTACAAGGGTTTACTGCGGAGTTAGCTTCGGCGAAAATACGTCCAAACGACGTAGTACCCAAGTCCCGCGGCTAAGGTTAAGAAGCCCACCAGAATCGTCTCGCGCGTTAGTGAGAAAGCCAACACAATGCAGGCGATAAGCCCTACCCAACTAACTGCTTTAGAATATACTCGGTGCTCAGGGGCCAAGGTAATAGCCGAGAGATTAGCCAAGCTATAGTACAGCAAGATGGCGAAGGAGGCTATGGATACAATACTAAAGAGATCGCCCAGGAGCATCAACACAATCACGAGCACTGCTGTGAAGATTAATGCATTCTGGGGAACATCTCGCCCACCTGCTAAGCGGCTGAAACCAGTAGGTAAGTCCCTATGTTTAGATATGGCGTAAAACATGCGACTAATTCCGAGCAACTGGCCCAAATGGACGCTGACCATGGCCGTTATTGCACCTACCGTTAACAAGAATTCTAGCCATGGGACCCCCCACCGTCTAGCAGCAGTTTCTAACGGTGATCCCGTGGCCAACTGGCTCGCTGGTAATGCTCCTAGCAGAGTATAGGATACCAAAAGGTAAAGGATTGACGAGACTCCCAAGGCTAGCAGAATGGCCTTAGGAATGGTCTTTGCCGGATTTTTCACTTCTTCACCCAAGGTCGCGATGCGTGCATACCCTGTATAAGCAAAGAACAGAAGGGAAGCAGATTGAAGTATGCCCTTGAGGCCCATGGGAGCAAATGGCACAAAGTGAACACTGGACGACCGTGGTAGACCTATCAGTACAAACAGGATCAGTACACCTATGGTAAAGAGAACGACAAATAGATTGACCCGACTGGTTTTCTTGATTCCAAGGAGATTTAGCAAGG
>CAZAJB010000207.1:0-2603 GCA_964485345.1 uncultured Clostridiaceae bacterium | reverse complement strand
CAAGCTTAAATATTACGATCTTCCGCTCAATACAGGGCGTCTTTATGCGGTTGATCCAGAACTACGGGAATATCATTTGGGGGGTGGACGGTTTGATCGAAAATGAGAGAGTCATCTTTGAGACTAGCAAGCATTATAAATATGCCGTGTATCCAAGCGGTGATGTAACTAAGATCTGGCGTGGTGAGATCAAGAGAGAGACACCCCTCAACCAATATGTAGATGACGGTGGGTTGCTTGTCTGGGTGGGTAAACGCAAGCTTTACGTGAAATCTTTGGTTGCAAATACTTTTATGCCCGACCAGTACGGGCGTGGCGATGTAATCAAGCACATCAACGGCAACATTGAAGACTGTTCTGTCGATAATCTGCTAATCGAAAAACGAGATTTCAGCCTAGACAACCGATCTTATACCAAGGTTCGTGTGGACGGGGTTGAGTATAAGTCCATTGCAGCAGCAGAGCGTGCCTTGTTTGTGTCGCATGGCTATCTTAGTAAATACTTTAAGGGACAAGTATCTGGTAAGATTATAGAAGGGCGCAAAGTCGAACTGGTAGGCGAATGAAAAAAGAGAGCATAATTCTTTATCTCTGCAATCCCAAGCTACATACTGAGTGCAAGACAACACACTGTCATCTTAACGGTGGCCCCTGCCTGTACACCCGCCACCCAGAATTTCGTGTCGCTGGCACAGAAGGAATATCCTCAAGCGAGCTACTAGAGGAGATAAAGGAGCATTGGATAGAAGTCCACAGAAAATAACACCCAAAAAGATACAACAAACCACAGGAGTAGTGAAGAGATGACCCCAGATACCATTGACCTCATTATTGACAAATATATCCACGAATATGGCATTGAAAAAAATCTTATTGTTCTAGTAGAAGAATTATCAGAACTCCAACAAGCTATTTGCAAGCATCTCCGGTATGGTGAAAAAGCCGTTATCCGTAAAACAAAAGAAGAACTTATTGATGACATCAGGATGGAAGTCGCTGATGTTTTATATTGTCTGCATTATTTATGTGGCTTAACTGATAATACATGGAGTGATTATATGGAAATGGCTTCTGATAGAGCAATTGAAAATCAAGAAAGGTTTAATAGACGTGCCAAAGAATGAGACGATCACAGTCAGAAAGAATAACGTTGTTTATTGTGTATATATCGAAAAGACCTTCGACAAAGAAGATATAGATAGCCTTTATAGTGCAGGGTATGCTGTTTATCTAGGCAACAAGAAACTAACCATCAGGCAAGCCAAGACGCAGCTATAAACCCATAGTTTCGTTAAGAACAAGGAGACAAACCAAATGTCGGTGCCAAAATTCAGAGTTTTCTCGTCTGACAATATAGAGCTCGCACCCTGTCATCCCGACAGGGCATTTGGCCTTGTGAGAAAAAACAAAGCCTATTTCGTATCAACTCCCGATCAAGAAACAATCCTTGTCATCAATAAGTCCTCCGAGCAGATTCTAGCAAAGGAGGGCAAAGAAGATGAACGGTAAGTTTGTTGAAGTAGACACTAACGCCCTCAAAGCTAGATTTGATTTCGAGGCATACGTCACGCCTAGGGTGGAAGGCTTAAAGCGTGCGGGCAGTCAGCATATCTGCTTGTGTCCATTCCATGACGATACAGTAGCGTCTGCCAGTATTGACTTTGAGAACCAGCTGTTTAATTGCTTTGCATGTGGGAGTGCCTTTGACAGTATCGGCTTCGTCATGGCATACGAAAATTGTGACTTCAAGCGGGCTGTAGGTATCATGGGCGGTACTGAGTCAGAGTTCAGGCTCCCAACGCCAAGGAAGGTCGCCTTTGAGTCCAAGCCGGTCGTCTATACGCCTGTCAAGGGCGACATCAGGCAATGTCTGGCCTATGAGAACCCAAAAGACCCTGACAGCCCTTGGGACTTCGTGAAAGCATATATTTATATCCCTAACAAGTTGGTGAAGGTTCGCTACCATTCACAAAAAAACGACAAGAAAACCTTCCGTACATACCACAAACAAGAGGACGGCAAGTGGTATTACGGCAAAGGCGATAATACGTTCCCTTTATATGCGCCTGACGGTTATGACGGCGAGACGATCATATTTGTAGAGGGCGAGAAGGACGTTCATTCTCTGATCGACATAGGCTTTCGTGCGGTCTGCACGGCGTTTGGAGCGACGCCAGATGCACGCCAGTTCAACAAGGAGTATGTTGAAGCCTTGCGAGGCAAGCTGGTCGTTATTATCCCTGACGATAACGACAAAGCCGATGATATTGGTGGCAAGTATGCACGTGCGGTTGCGAACAAGCTGAACTTCAACGGCGTTCAAGCACGGGTCTTTAGCCTGTCTGATTTCAACACAAACAATGTGCATGGCTATGATGTGACAGACGCCATCGAACAGCATGGGAGTCTCGAGGTCGCAAGCAAGCTGGACAAGTTCATAAACGAGGAGGCTGAAAGCGAGATCGTCGTCACGAAGTCTTATGGCTATACTCTCGAGCAGAACATGCAGATCGAGAACATTGCGGCCACACTCGCTCAGCATAACAGTGACTGGACAGAGTGCCTGCCCCAAGATACAGCCATGCGTGCGCTTGCAAAGGAGT
>CAZAJB010000206.1:0-2625 GCA_964485345.1 uncultured Clostridiaceae bacterium | reverse complement strand
CGCGGCCACACGCCCACGCCCTAAGTCCTTCGGCATCAGGCAAACGAGAACGTTGATTTCGTCACTGCCGGTAACGGCCACTACCAAATCGGTCGTCTTCATGTCTAAGTCCTGGAGCAATTGCAGCTGAACAGCATTACCCTGGATAGTTAGGACATCAACACGATTGGCTATGCGAGACAAGGCAGCCTCATTAATGTCGACTACCCTAATATTATTATCTTTGCTTGCCAGCGTCTCTGCAAGTTTGGATCCTAGTTTTCCAATGCCTACAATTACAATCTCGACTTTTACAGTAAAAAAGGAAAAAAACCTCTGTGACACCCGTAAACAGGTGCTTTCAGAGGTTTCTTGTTTTCCGAGAAATGTTGTATATACTAGAACTCTTTCTTGCTGTTCGCCACAAGTTGTCGAATGCCGCCAACTGTCAAGAATCGACGATCAAGATTTAAGTTTAGAGCGGTGCCCATATCTTGAATAATGGGGGCATAGTAGGTCACTCTGAAGACGTTATCTTTGATGTGGCAGGCTTGATATCGTTTGAGGGATTGAATGATCTGTTCTGGAGCGTACTCTTCCCCTAACCGTTTACTAAGTAGCCTTAGGATGAGTAGTGCAATGAAACAAGTGAGAAAGTGAGCGCTAATGCGGTTTTCCAGCGAAACATGAACCGGGCGGGTTTTTAGGTCATTCTTTGTAATTCGGAAGCTATGTTCTATCTCCCAGAGCCCATGATAGGTCTTAACCACCTCAGCATCGGGCATTTTCACCTCGCTGGTAATAATCGCATAGTAGCCATCGAATTTCTCATCTTCAGCTATCTTCTCTAGGTCCAGATAAGGTAGCTGCTTGGAGTTTAAGCATTCACCGGTCTCTGGATCGTACTCGATATTCTTAACGTAGCGTAGAGCTCCGCTAGTGTCTTTTTTGTTGTAGCGGTAAGGTTGCGCTACGATTTTTTGTGCCTTTTCAAGGACCGCCGCCCGCTTGTGTTTTTGTCGTCGGGCATAAAGCTCGTTGTAGCAGACGATCTGCTTCACATCCAAAGGAATCTTGCGTTTTTTGTTATCCCCATGTGTTACCCAAAATTCTTGTGGATAGGGCCTGGATTTCATAGAGAAAGCAGGTTTGTCCAGGCTTTCTGCTTCTTCGGACCAGGCGTCCGTTTGCTTAACCACACCCTTTACTTCTACGTAGCCCTCCTGCTCAAGGACGAATCTTTGCAGCTCCGGATCAGCGCCTCGGATTCTTTGCGAAAAGATAAAGCCGTCTTTCTTGGCCATGAGAAATGCCACATTGTCACCACTGTTCAAACCCTTATCCGCCACAGTAATAATCCTGCCTAGGCCATAGGCCTTGCGCGTTTCCTGCAGCAATGGCATCATCGTTTGGCTATCATGTGTATTGCCTTCAAAAAGGCGATATGTAATCGGGATGGCGTCGGCATCAAGAAGCAGTCCCATCTGGACCAAAGGATTGCGTGTGTTATGCTTGCAAAAACCTTTTCGGCGAAAATTGTCTTCTTGGTCGATTTCGAAGTAGTAGTTAGTGACATCGTAGAAAACCACGTTCGTTCGCCGTTTGTAATTGATTCTAACTTGCTCGTGTAGATGGACAAGGAGGTCTTCCCGGAACTCTTCAAAGTAATCCAGTGCACGATAGACATCGTACTCTTCACAATTGTAAGAGCCTGCTAGATTTTGCTTTTGTGCAAAACTATGTCTCTTCGATCCTGGAGATAATACACGTGTGTAGACTAAAAGTTGCATGACATCGTTTAAAGAATAATCCATGGACCTGCTACGCTGGCGATTGATTAAGAACTGGTCCAACTTTAATTCATGATAGATAGAGCTTAAGGGTAGAAAGCCAAGATGTCTCATGGCACTCTCGTCCATCTCCATGAGCTCATCTTCATAGACTGAGCCTAGGGGGATTTCCTTTCCAGCTTCCTCTTGTTCCAATTCGAGATTTTTCAAGCGGACAACCTCTTTGAAGTGAGCGATCGGGTCTTCGAAACGATCAAGATACTCGTCCACATAGCCTAGCCTCTCAATAACTTTATGCTTTGTTTTCTTTGTTACCGGATCCCTGTAACCATGAACAATGCTGATATTGATGCGGCCATTTTTTTGTCGTATCTGTTTTAGAAACATGCTAACCCCCCCATCAATCCTGCCTTTATTCTACCATACTTTACAATAATTTACAACATAAAAATGAATAAAATTTGACATAAAAAAAGAGCCAAGAGTGGCACTACATCGAAGTCTTATTCTTATGAAAAAGCTAGCCAACTGTTAAACTGGCGAGAACTGCAGGCCGTAGCAGATCATATTGTAGCCGCTAATTATGAGCACGGGGTGGCCCAGGCTATTACGAAATTTGCTCTACAAGCGAAGTAGTAGCTCCTTGCCGCGATCCACTTAAATTTTCCCTGGTTTTTTCCGAAAAATTGTGGTCAGTTTATTTTGCCAAATATTATGATCTGTGATATTATAACATTGTAATTTAATATGTCACAGGCGCTTTGCCCATTTGTGGACGCCTAGGCATATTTGAAATATCCTACTTATAGAGGAGAGGAGTTTTTTTGTGGCACAAGTTCTTTTGAAGGACGTTACC
>CAZAJB010000205.1:0-2627 GCA_964485345.1 uncultured Clostridiaceae bacterium | reverse complement strand
TTGAGTGTGCACGAACTGAAAGATCGGGTATTACTCAAGGTTGAAGAAGACCTTAAGCGAGTTCGAACTGAGGATAAGAATGCCCCGAGAACGATCGATATTGATATTATCTTCTATGATGGAAAGCAGGTTGATGACGAGCTTGATCGGTACGAGCACATGCTCCTGCCGGTCAGCGAGGTGATGGAACAGGTAGAGCCACCTGTAGAGGTAACTCTTGATAAAGTTGCTCTTAACCTATGGAGGAAGAAGCGATGATCACAACGAAACATGTGTATGAGCCCATTTCAACGGAAGATGGAACGCTCTTTCTCGTTGACCGTCTGTGGCCTCGAGGAATGAAGAAAGAACGCCTTGAAGGGGTAGTGTGGATCAAAGAACTCGGTCCCTCTACCGATTTAAGGCATTGGTTTAATCATGATCCAGAAAAATGGGATCAGTTCAAAGAGCGTTACTTCGTAGAGCTTGAAGCGAAACAAGCGCTTCTTACTCCAATCCAAGAAGCGGCAAAGAAGGGCAGAGTAACCCTTCTCTTTGCCACAAAAGAGGAAGAACACAACAATGCAGTGGCTTTGAAGGAGTATTTGGAAACTAGATAAGAAATTGTCCTTCAATAAGGCCGTGGATGAGTTGTCGGTTTTCACTAAGTACAAGATTGTGGTCGACTTTAACGAACGGTAAAATATGCTCTGGCCCTCTCTCAAGAAGTTTTTCCAATGTCATCACAGTGTAATATCCCTGAAGAGCAGGACTTTGATCGATCACCGCAGACAGTCTCCTGCTTTTAAGGTATGAGCTTGCAGTGCTGTCTAAATCATGCAGGACTGTAATTACATTTGCGGTGGGAATCTCTTTTAGAGCACTAAGAAATTCTGTATTAAAAGCAGGAATCAGGTAAATTGCTGAGACTTGTTGGTGGTATCGCTGGATGATTTCAAAGATTTGAGTATAGGTTTGAGTATCTTGTTGGAGAGAGTCAAAATACTCTACGTGTACCAACATATCAGTGCATTTTTCAGTGACGAACTCCACAAATCCATCTAGCCGTAACTTGTTAATGTCAGGAGCATGAGAACTTTGTAGTTGCGATTCCGTTGCCTGTAGAACTAACACCTCTTTACTTGGAGCAAGCTGGAGTGTCGTTGCTAGAAAATTGGCGGCCAAACGGCCACCATCGCGATAATCAGATCCAACATAACTCATTCGGTTATCAGCAGGAGAATCGATGTTGAAAAAAATATATGGAACCTGAGCATCCGAGATGAGGGCGATGATTTTATCCATATCATACATTCGTTGGGTTACCGAAGCGATAGCATCGACGCCTTGCTTTAATTCTTGCTTGATGAGGGCAAGGTATGCTCCTGTATCCAATTCGGGGACCTGGTGATATCGTACAGTGTAATCAAATGCTTTAATTTGATTTGCTGCTATTTGAACGCCTTTGTTTATTTCTTCCCAGAAATACTTCGGCAGGCTAGAAGAAAAAAGAGCAATATGTCGTTTTGTGTTACGGACTAGCACCTGACTGGCTCGATGAGGTTCATATCCCATCTCTTTCGCATAGTCGAGGATTTTTTTCCTGAGATGATCTGAGACATAGTCATTCGAGTTATTTAACACTCTACTCACTGTCATAAAGGAAACACCGAGATTTTTAGCTATTTCTTTTTGTGTAATACCCATATCACCCTAACTTCGCATATAATTTATTTAATTGACAACTGAATATTCTTATGTTATACGTATAACATACCATATATTTATGGGTATAGCACCAAAAAAGGAGTGATATATGAAAAAAGTTCTTATTTTTACATTGGTTGTCCTGTTGGCCATGACAACTGTGTTTGCCGGAGGACAGTCCGACAAGAAGGAAAAGGCAACAACTCTTGATGTGCTCTTTTATAGTCCTGAACTAGCTGAGCAATATAATGACATGGCTGCTGCCTATAAGGCCGAAACGGGAGTTACCCTCGACATTACGGTCCTACAGACGGATTATCGATCAGTTCTTACGAGCCGACTCAATTCAGGGGATGTTCCTGATATCTTTATGAGCAGTGCATACGCAGATAACTCTACCTACAAGGATTATGTGTATGATCTAACGAATGAAGATTTTATCTCACTGATTGAGCCTGGCGCACTTGCGGGAGTCACGTTGGAAGGAAAGGTTACGGGGTATCCTTTTTTAGTACAATCCCATTCGTTTATCTACAACAAGAAAGTGTTTAGGGACAATGGTATCGTCGATTTGCCTCGAACGCTTGCTGAGTTCGAAGCCGTTTCTAAAAAGCTAGAAGCGAATGGAGTCCAACCGTTTGCGACTGGATTTCAAGAGTTCTGGGTTCTTCCTCAAACCGCTTGGCAGGCAATTGCAGATGTACCCGAATCTAACTACGGAGGGTATGAAAAATTTGTGGCAATGCTTAATAATGGCCAGCTGAAATTCAAAGATATTCCTGAGATGTCTCGGTTATTTGATTTGTTGGACCTTATTAAACGGTATGGTGGAAGCAAGCCCAATGAATCGGATTTTAATGATCAGACTGCAAGCTTAGCTACTGGACGAGTGGCGATGATTCACCAAGGGAACTGGGCTGAGGACACGATTCGTGAGGTGA
>CAZAJB010000204.1:0-2627 GCA_964485345.1 uncultured Clostridiaceae bacterium | reverse complement strand
ACAGCATTGCCCATTCTGCCCAGGATCTAAGTAATATGTCAGAACGTCTCCAAGACATGGTTTCCCAGTTCAAACTAACCTAACAAACAAATCTCGCATAAAGACCCACGGACGCGTCCGTGGGTCTTTCGGAAAAAAAGACAGAGAGGGGAAACCCGGAGTGCTTCAAAGAACAGGGCGGAACCCTTGGATCATCCAACTGACAGTTATTCCCCGGTACAAGAGCTGGCAGGAAGAACTAGAAAAGGGTTTAAACCGGCACATAGTTTCATAAAGGCCGGAAAGCGGTAGGCAGATGAATACGCCCACTAGGATCCACACTTAAGCGCAGAAAATCATAAGTGTGTAGGGGTAGCGTGGATCAAATTCAGTTACTGTGATTCATACAAGAACACGGCTTAGTGGATTGATGCTCGATTTTGATTTTGTGATGTAGCAGTAACATACAGGATTTAAAATTTGTATTATAATCATGATCCATATTCCATGGGACTTTGAAGGTCATTTCGGGATGAATCGCGGATCGCTTTTCAGTCTAGACTGGCAGAAAAACTCATTGTGTACTGACTGCAAATAAATCATCGACGGCACGATCTTTCCAAAGCCATTGTCCAATGGCTCTTGAGTTCCATCACTCACTGAAGAATACTTATTATGCCTTGAGTTTGGGGATCACTAAATCTCTTGGAGTGCAGGACAAATCAATCAACCAATGGAAGTTTCAATGGCATAGGGAGACTGAGGTGGTCAAATATGACGGAAAGTGAATGGACGACATTTGTTCAAGCGTTACTGAATGACGAGCTGGTCAATGAAAGCCTGGAGGTCAGAGCACTTGAGAAGCTACCGTACGCAATGGAAGTGAGGTATTACCGTGGGAAGAGTCCCGAGCCACCAGAAACCATGGACTATCAAACTGACCTCATGATTGTGGAAAATGGTCCGGACTCGACTTGGAAACCCAGACTCATAATAGAGTTAAAGGTAAGAACTGTTACGATCCGTGATGCAATTACGTATAGCCAGAAGGCCTTCTCTCACAAGAGTGTTCACCCCTATTTGCGTTATGGAATTCTTATGGCTGATCGTAGACATTACTTATCTGCACCGACCACTGGAACACCCGCAAGTATACAGCAGACTACGAGAGAAGGTGTGGATATGAGTAAACTAGGTGTTGATGGCAAACGTAAACCTGGTGTGAAGTTCGAGAAGATCAAAGAACAACTCATGAAGGATGAAGAGTTTCGGGTTGAGTACGACAAGTTAAAACCCCGCTACGAGGTGATCTCTCAAATAATTGAAGAGAGGAACGCTCAACGTCTAACACAGGAAGAGCTGGCTTTTCGTGTGGGTACCCAGAAGTCCAATATATCCAGATTTGAAAGTGGCTCCTATAACCCGTCTCTGGATTTTTTGGTGAAGGTAGCCAAGAGTCTAGGGAAGGAAGTTCATATCGAGATTCGGTAGAGAATACTGCGAATACGAGAGCTGAAGTTAACCCGCCTTTTTCCCATAAAACTGAACAGGTCTTGCGATCTTGGAGAAAAATACTCTCTTTTTACGGAGGCTATCGTCGTTCTTAAGTGGTCTAGAAATGGATGTTTCGGACTTCTGGGCGCGACAAGAATACCAGTCGCCTTTAGTTATCTCGTAAGGTTCGCACAGGCAGATTTTTGGATGCTCTTGTCCAATCGGCATTAATGGATTTCATTGACTGTAATTGTGCTATTGGATGTAATGATATTAACGACCGGCTCTGCGCTTCTCTCGACGCTTGTTCCGATTGAACCATTGTAGATGTCATCGCCGAGTTGAAAATCTATTGCCCCTAGGGTACTGCTTAAGTAAAAGGTACCGAGTGTATCTTGAGGCACTCTTAGCTCAATTGGCGCATTGGTTGTCCTAAACAGAAATGAACCTTGCGGGGGAAAAGAAACCACGCCGGAGATTGCACCATGATCTGTTTGCACTTGACTAGAAAAGGCCAGATCCAGTTCTCCCAGCATGATGGGAGCATGAGCTGTCTGCAAGTTGACTGAACCGCGACCAGAGTGTAGAGTGATCGGGGCATTATGATTAATCAAGGTAAGTTCAGCATTAAACTTGCTGACTATTTCGATGGGTCTATGGGCAGTTTGTGCTTTGAATTGGCGAAATTGCCCAGGTGGGGCATAGACTGTGTAGTTGACCTCTACATAGTCCACGCCTGCAGGGAGTGCTGGCCTTCGGGCCTCTAAAAGAATAGATGATGGGCGAATATTCTCTACGATACGCACCTGAAGAAGGGCATTTCTAACACCCGTCTGGGAGACTCCATCCGCTACAACTTCTACGATAATCCGAGCTTGTTCTTGGCTTGTTATCGGAATCCATTTGATCGAACCAAGAAAAGAGGAAAGTTCAATTGTCGTAACCCTAGGTTGAACGTTATACTCTCTTACCCTTGCCATTTGTGCCCAAGCCGATCCAGTCAAAGCTAAGAACAATACGTAGATTATGGTGATAAAAATCAAGATCCTTTTCATAAATAGCCGCCCTCACGCTCTCTAGTGTTGTAAAATCCACGAGTGGGTGCAACCTTCATGGTTATTATATCAGTCCAAGCATCGTAGTGTCGACTTCAA
>CAZAJB010000203.1:0-2639 GCA_964485345.1 uncultured Clostridiaceae bacterium | reverse complement strand
CAAGACCATTGATCGAGTGATCGATGTCTTTCCTCCAGAAAGTCAACAGCAGATTCGGGTACAGCTTAGTACCGTTCTAGAAGCCGTTGTCTCGCAGCAACTCTTTCCCTGTAGGGATGGAAATGGTATGGTTCCGGCTGTAGAGGTAATGCTCGGCACCGCAGCTATTCGTAATATGATTAGGGAAGAAAAGACCCACCAGATTCCTTCGATGATTGAAACCGGTGCCCGCTTTGGGATGCAGTCCATGACGAGTTCCTTCGAGGAACTGGTGCGCAAAGGATTGGTCGATGACTCCGTTTTGTATCGTAAGGACTATGATCTAACAAGGTAGGTGGTACCTAATGACGCGGTTTGCCTACAAGGGACGCAGCCAAAATGGACAAGCAGTAAGCGGTGTTTTGCAAGCGGAAAGTGAAGTCGCAGCTGCAGGTCAGCTCCGCAGGGACGGTCTCATTGTCACTTCTATCAAGGAAGTCAAGGAACCCATCCAATTGTTTCAAAAGAGAGTCAAGCTCAAGGCCAAGCACTTAGCCCTCTTTTGCCGGCAATTTGGCATTATGCTGGGTACTGGCTTAACTCTAGTCAAGGCCTTGGAGCTTTTGGAGGCGCAAGCCATTGAGCCCGCCTTTGGACAAGTATTACAAACAGTCCGGCTCGACGTGGCCAGTGGTACAGCCTTTACCAAGGCCCTGGAGAAACACCGCAAGATCTTCCCCCATATGTTTGTTCACTTGGTGGAGGCCGGTGAAGTGAGCGGTTCTTTACCAGAAGTCTTGGATCGACTAGCCATTTATTACGAACGAGAAGATGAGCTCAGAAAGAAGATTAGCGAGGCTTTGATGTATCCTGTGATTATTATCTCGGTCTCTTTGGTCATGGTGTTGGTCCTGCTTTTTGCGGTTCTGCCCATGCTGGTCAATAATTTCTCGGGCTTTAGCGTCGAAATACCCGCTATTACTAAGGCTGTCTTGGGAGGCCGAGACTGGGCGGTTAGCAACTGGTACGTGGTCGTGGGGATTATTATCGCTATCATCCTTGGATTACGGTACTATGTAAAAACCACACCCGGACGCTTTATGAAGGACTCCCTGCAACTTGCTTTGCCTGTTGTTGGTGACATGCAGAAGATGGTGATTTTTTCTCGCTTTTGCCGCACATTGAGCCTCCTTTTAGCTAGTGGGATTGCCATGCTTAGTACTTTGCAGATCTTGGAACGTCTGATGGATAATGTGGTGATCAAAAAAGCCATGCGAGAGGCTACCCTTGGCGTAGAACGTGGTCAAGGCATTAGTGTACCCCTCAGCGAGCATAAGGTGTTTCCCACAATGTTGCTCCAAATGGTAGAAGTGGGAGAAGAAACGGGTAATTTGGAGATCGTCTTGGTGCAGTTGGCCGACTATTACGATCGAGAAGTGAACTTTGCCGTGGCGAGCTTTACGAAGCTCTTAGAACCTGTGATGATGATGGTTCTTGGTATTGTTGTACTTTTTATCCTCATGTCAGTATACTTACCCATGATGCAAATGGTTTCGGCAATTTAGGGGGTGGTCAAAGTGGCCAAGAAGGTTTTGGGGATTGATATTGACGTATCGGGTATTAAAATTGCAGAGATTTCGCGCAAGGGACGATCGAATGTGGTTTCGAATCTGGGAGTTATGCTCTTGCCGCCTGGGACGATCAAGGATGGAAGAGTCGTGAATAAGAGTAATTTAGCCAAAGGACTACAGGATCTCTTAAAGAAGCACGATTTCTCGGCAACGTCAGCGGTCTTAGGTCTGCGGAGTTCTTGGGTGACTGTGAAGACGCACAAGTTTCCGGTCATGTCAGAGCGAGAATTAGACAAGGCCTTGGAGTTTGAAGTGCCTGAACTGGTTTCATTTCCGGTACAGTCTTTGAAGGATGTGTACTATGACTATTTTCTTAGCTCCAAATCCGATAATGAGCTTGAAGTGGTTGTTGTAGCCTGTCCGCGCCAAAACGCCCTTCCCTACATGGAAGCGATTCGGGAAAGTGGCCTAGCCTTAGAAGCCATCGATGTTCCGGCCTTTGGTTGGGCAGGACTTCTAGAGAGTGCAGGACGCAGGGTCTTTATGGAAATCAGCGCTGAGCAGACCACCATTTTCGTGGCGTCTGGCGGGGTCTTTAAGGTCCATCGAGTTGTACCCATTGGCGCCATCCAATTTAGACAGGGTGTGGAAGAAACTTTTGAGTGTTCTGCTGAAGAGGCCATGGCACTTTGTAAGGACCAAGACCTAGATTATTTGCTTTTGGAAGGCACGGGTAACAAACGGGTACTACGGGCCACGGTGCAGCAATTCATAGGTTCAGTTTTGCAGACTCTCGATTTCGCACGTGCTCAAGAAAGGGCTGCACGTTTGAGCACTATGCTAGATGAACTGATTCTCCTGGGTGATTTGGCCGATTTACGTGGTCTAGACGACTTGTTGCAGAAAGAAGTGGACTTGCCAGTTCGAGCACTGAGGCAGATGGACAGGTTAAGCCTAACCTTTGAGACGCAGAAACCTGGGCGGTTCAGCTGTTATGGTTCTGCATTGGCACTGGGCTTAAGGGGGGTTAGCTAATGAAGATTAATCTCTTACCCAAAGAGGAGAGGCCCCTTAAGCATTCTCAAGTAC
>CAZAJB010000202.1:0-2642 GCA_964485345.1 uncultured Clostridiaceae bacterium | reverse complement strand
CGGTTGCGGAATTGTTGTAGCTCATATTGAGGAAGTGCAAGAATTAGCCGAGACCCCGGCAGGCCAGGACAACTAAAATCGAACACAGTAAGGGGCGCTAGGGCAGACTTAGCGCTCTTCTCTCTGCTCCGCTTAAGGCCTCGACCAGTAGGTCTGGGCTGATTTTTTCCATCAGATACAGAAGGATTACATAAATCTGATGAGAAGTATTAAGAAAATGAAAATACTAAAGGGGGATATTGCAAATGAAAAGAGTTATGTTAATGGCTTTGGCGCTAGTTTTGGTGTTGACACCTATGGTTGCCGCTGCAGAACAGTATAAAATCGGTGTATTAGCTCCTGCGGTAACCCATGGGTGGGTAGCAGCAGTGGCCTACGAAGCGGAAGCACGCCTGAAAGAACTGGGCGATGAAGTGAGCTATCGGATCCAAACCAGCTCCAATGCAGAAGAAATGACCGCTCAGCTCGACGACCTCATGACTTGGGGCGCTGAAGCCATCGTAGCCTTCCCACAATGGGCAGGGATGGAAGTGCCCATGGAAAGAGCTTTAGATGGAGGGATCGTTGTCGGCAACTTTGACATTGTCATTGACTTGCCAGGTATTTACAGAGTGTCTGGGGACAACGAAGACATGGGCGTGCAAGGAGCCCACTATATCGTCGAGAAGGTAGGCCCTAAGGCCACAGTCGTTATGTTAGAGGTACCAACATCTGGTTCGGTATCCGCCCTCAGGAAAAAAGGTTTTCTCGATACAGTTGCTGAGATCGCTCCAGAGTTAAACGTCCTGACCTACGCGACGCAGTTCACACGGGAAGATGGCCTGCGCGATTTCTCCGATATCCTCATTCGCAACTCGCAAATTGACGCAGTCTATTCCATGGATGATGAGACATCTCTCGGCGTGTTACAGGCCATTCGTGAAGCTGGCCGCAAAGATGTTCAGGTCATCACCGGTGGAGGCGGCATGCAAGAATACTTCGAGTTAATGCCTGAAAACGATGATATTTGGATTCAGTCTGCCTTATATAGTCCGAGAATGGTGCGGGATGCTGTAGATGTTGCCCTGGACGTTCTCAAAGGTAAGCCTGTAGAAGCGGTGAAGATTATCCCAACGACGATCGTTGACAGAGATAACTACCTAGAATTCCTCGATGCCGGTTCGCCATACTAGAGTCTAACAATGTGGGAGGTGGCCTCAGGGCCACCTTCTTGCAAAATTGGATGTGATCACGTGATTGAGATGAAGAACATAACGAAGTCCTTTGGTACCAATTTAGTACTGAAGGATGTATCCATCACTATCAAGGGCGGAGAAATCTGTGCTCTCATTGGTGAAAACGGTGCGGGAAAGTCGACCCTCATGAATATCTTGGGGGGGATTCACCAGATGGATGCAGGCGAAATCCTTATTGATAAAAGGCCAGTGAAGTTCGACACCCCGGCTCAGTCCCTAGGTGCCGGAATAGCCTTCATTCACCAAGAACTCAATCTGATCAACGATCTTCCCATTTTCGAGAACATGTTCATCGGGCGAGAACTCAAAGACAAGCGAGGGCGCCTGGACCTAAAAGGCATGTATGCTGCTACAGTGGACATTTTCGAGCGTATGGGTCTTGAAATTGATCCCCGCAAAATGGTGCGGGAGCTGGACGCTTCGTATAAGCAGATTGTGGAGATTTGTCGAGCGACCATGATGGACGCTTCAGTCATTATCATGGACGAACCCACCACATCCTTGACAGAGCCCGAAATTAAGCGCGTTTTCCAGATGATGAATACACTCAGGGAACAAGGCGTAGGCATTATCTTTATTTCTCATAAACTCGGTGAAGTGATGGAAATTTGTCAACGCTACCTCGTGCTGCGAGATGGAGAACTGGTGGCCGAAGGGGATGTGGCAAGTGTCACAACCTACGACTTAGCCCGCTTTATGGTGGGCCACCATATAGACATCCATAAGCTCAACAGAATGCAACAGATTGGGCCTGAAGTACTGAGACTGGAAGGGTTCACACATGCTGATTCCTTTCGGGATATCAACCTTTCGGTTCGAGCAGGTGAGATTCTCGGGATCACCGGACTCTTAGGGGATGGTCGCAGCGCACTCTTTCAAACCGTCTTTGGCGCCGATCACAGTATATCGGGCAGGATGTTGCTGAACGGCGAACCAGTACGGGTGACCAGCACTGAACAGGCGCTACAGATGGGTATCGGTTATCTGCCTCGCAATCGCAAGGAAAACGGTATCATCAAGGATATGAATGTCTTAGAAAACGCTTCCATCGTGACCTGGCCACTCTTTGCAAAAAGGGGTGTCATTGACACAGGCCGACACCAGGAGATTCTTCACCAGCAACAAGAAGAGCTGGACATTACCTTTCAAGAATTTACCGATGCCATCCATACTCTTTCTGGCGGAAATCAACAGAAAGTGGTCTTGGCCAAGTGGTTGGCTGCCAATCCTCAACTCTTAATTTTAGACAATCCCACCCAGGGGGTGGATGTAGGGGCAAAAGAAGAAATCTACGAAATTATTCTTAAATTGGCGGAACAAGGGATGGCCATAGTTGTCTTGTCTAGCGAAGCTCAAGAAATCATTCGACTCTGTGATCGGGCGCTCGTTATGTATCATGGTCAAATT
>CAZAJB010000201.1:0-2677 GCA_964485345.1 uncultured Clostridiaceae bacterium | reverse complement strand
CACTTCAAAGAGGCGATTCCAGGGAAAGTAAACCGATTCGAGTTTGTAACCATTTGCACAGGGGACCAGCTGGGTCTGGATGAATGCTTGTAGCATCTCTAAGGCGACTTTCCGTATCTCGGGCTGTCGCCCTTTTAGATCGGAGTAGGTGATACCCAACTCTTCAGCATGACGGGTCAAGTACGTGCGTACGAGCACTTGGTAACCCCAATCCTCTAGATAGCGGTCGAGTACGAACTTACAAGGTTTGCCTGACAGCCTATTCCTATCCTGCAATTTGATGAAGGAGTGGGCCAGAACCGTACCTAGTGTGTTGCCAGGAGTATTCCAAGCCCCATAGGAATGGAGCTCCTGGAGGAGATTGGACCTAGCGAGCATTTGCATCAACTCATGATCCGCACCATTACCAAAGGCCACGTCGGCTAGGGCAACTTTCCTGCCGGACGAGAGGTAGTACCGAATGCTTTCTACAAACTCTCGGAGATTACGGAAAGAGTAATACGTTGGGTCCTTATCGTGGAGGGCTTGGGACGCTTCTTGCATCGTCCCATGATTCAGGGCTGGTGAGTTGACCATGAGCACTAGGTCCGCTTCTAAGGAGTTATCCACCAGAATGCCACCACAGACCGTAATTTGACTCTTAATGCTCTCCCCCAGAGGGCGGTCTTCGTACCGGGGGATGATCTGGGGTCCTATGGTGGAGGAATAACGCACAAAGACACGAGGTCGGTAACCCTTTGCTTCGTTATGCAGACGACAAAGCAGGGTGGAACCTACTTCATCAGCACCCGGATAGAGGTGCACGCGGTGTTGAAGGTTGTTTTTCTCCACGAGTTGTAGTAGCGTCCGCTGCTCAGCCGCGGAAAACCCGAACTCAGCGCAGTCATCGAGGGGGACAACAAGAAAATTGATCACTTCTTTTTCAACGAGTCGGATGGCCTCTGTATTCACGAAGTGATTAAGGGCGCGTCGCTTAAGATAGTCTTCTTGGATCGCTTGGGGAATCGTTGTTACAATCTCCGAGAGTTCTTCTCGGATCCTCTCGACGCCGTACCCCCGAGCCAGTTCATCTCTGATCCATCCCCAGCGGGAGATCACCTTTCCATACTGCCCATAGTAGTCGGGCTCTTCATCACTGGAGTTGTAGGCGGGAACGCGCATGATCAAGTTGAAGGCAAAGATCTTCAGTTTAGGGTGGTCGATCTTTAGCTGGGCAAAGCGCTGGAGCTTGGCTTCTGCTTCTTGTTGGCTGTAGTGATGAAGTCTAGAGGGAACAATCCCACCATAGAAGAGCATGTCGAGAGAGCAAAGCAGTTGATCTGCCTTAGGCAATTTGCCTTCGAGCCAGCGCCAAAGACCCTCCAGATCCGCCGGTTTCTTCTTTACTCCTAGAAGCTCTACAGGTGGAGTCACAAGAGTGATCTGGGAGTCAGAATGAGACTCTAAGATAGCTTGGGGAAAGAGTAAATTAACGGGTCTTTCATCTAGGGGAATATAGATGATTGTAGTCATAAGAACCTCCAAAAAAGGGACGCGCCTATGCACGTCCCAAGTTAGTTGTGTAGATTATTGTTCCTTTAGGAAGCGGTCAAACCAGGAGGTGATCTCTTGGAGACGACGGATGCGGTGCTTTGGCTTTCCGCTCCGGCTGAGCTCATGATTTTCGCCCCTGAACATACAGAGCTTTGCTTCGACGCCATGATATTTTAACGCTGTAAACATCTGCAAGGCTTCGGGCAACCAGCAACGATAATCTTCGTCAGAGTGAATGAAGAGGGTGGGAGTCTTCACGCGATCGGCATACTTAAGCGGTGAGTGATACCACATTTTCTCGTAGTCGGTCCAAGGGGTGGCAGCGATTTGATCGGGTGCGAAGTAGTAGCCAATGTCCGTCGTGTAACCCATGGAAATCCAGTTGCTGATGCTGCGCTGTGAAGCCGCTGCTTTAAAGCGCTGGGTATGGCCTATGATCCAGTTGGTCATAAAGCCACCATAGGATCCCCCTGTGACCCCTAAGCGTTCTTGATCAATGGCGGGGTACTCCTCAAGCACAAGGTCTGTAAAACGCATGAGATCATCATAATCTATGGTGCCGTATTGCCCGCGGATATCGGCAAACTCGTTGCCCTTGCCATCACTTCCTCGGGGATTGCAGAAAAACACAAAGTAGCCCTGATTGGCCCAAAATTGCATTTCGTGGAAAAAGACGGTTCCGAAGACGGTCTTTGGTCCACCGTGGATGTTCAAGATGGCTGGGTATTTTTGCCCCTCCACAAAGTCCACAGGTTTGAGCACCCAACCTTCACAGGTTACGCCTGGGGCGGTTACGAAGCTTAGTGCTTCGGGCGCGGAGAGTCTTCGCTCTTGGTTTACCCAGCTGTTGAAGGAAGTAAGTTTTGTCTCGACTCCACCTTGCAGGCGATATAGTTCTTGCAGGCAACGCTTACGGCAGAATAAAAATGATTCGGGACAGTAACGGCCGCAGCATTAAAACAGCGACAAGCTCAATGCCTGTCGAGGTCATCGGATTAAACAATGTTCCCGGCGCCGGAGACCGCTTCTATTGTCTTTCTGACATCAATCTGGCAAAATCGGCTGCTGATGAAATCATATCCAGAACCCGTGAGACCGCCCTTGCGAAACGAACACAGGTTACACTGGACAATCTGTTCAGCCA
>CAZAJB010000200.1:0-2691 GCA_964485345.1 uncultured Clostridiaceae bacterium | reverse complement strand
CAAGGAATCAGACAAGCCCTATCTGTCAATGGAAGAATCGATGCTGCGGCAATGTGCTTTAGATCTCACCCATATCGGCGCTGGAGGTGTGCTACATGGCTGAACACGCCTTCCAGAGTCTACTTGGGCCCTGTATTGAGGGTTTCATTAACCAGAAACGTGCTGTAGGTTACCCTTATAACTCATCCGCCCGGATTTTGCGTCACTTTGATTTGCTGGTGGCCAAAAAGTTCCCCCAGGAAAGCACTATCACCAGGGACATTTGCAGTGCGTGGCTTAACGCCAAACCGGGAGAACATCCGAACGGACTTGGTAGAAGAATCAGTCCTGTCAGGCAATTAGGGAAATATATGCAAGGGCTTGGGCATAACGCTTACATCATTCCGGGGCATATCCCGAACAAACACATTAAGTATGAAGCCCACATTTACACCGATGAAGAGCTACGAGCGTTTTTTTCCGCCATCGACAGTTGTCCGGCTTCCCCATTTTCACCGACAAGGCGCTATGTGATCCCTGTGATTTTCCGAATCCTGTATTGCTGTGGGCTCCGACCCGCAGAAGCTCTTTTCTTACACAGAAGTGACGTGAACCTTGAAACTGGGAAAGTAACTATCCGTGAATCTAAGGGTTGGCAGGCTCGAATTGTGTACTTGACCCACGATTTGCAGGAGATGTGTAAGGTCTATGATACTATTCTAGAATCCTTAGTACCTGGCAGAACAGCATTTTTCGCCAACAAAGACGGGAATTTCTATAGCCGTTCAACTCTCGATTGCTGGTTTCATGAGTTTTGGGATAAATTGCCGCAATCTCGTGCGGTCAGGGGCAACTCGCCTAGAGTACACGATTTTCGCCACAGCTATGCTGTGCACAGACTGAACCAATGGGTCAAAGAAGGTGAGGACGTTAACGCTCTTTACCCTTATCTCAGCCAGTTTATGGGGCACTCCAACTACGCTGACACAGATTATTATCTCTCCCTTGTGGAGGACTTCTATCCGGAAATGGAGCAAAGGCTTGCATCTGTAAATGATGGCATTCTTCCAGAGGTGCACTATGAAGAAGAATGAGCTGCAATTTTATCAATTGCTCCGGGACTTCCTAACGGATTACCTTATCGTCAAGAGGAACTTCAGTCACGAGACTGCTAGGGCTTATCGACAGGCGCTGAATATTCTTCGCCAATATTTTGCCGAGGAAAAACGTATTAGCTTTGACCAGATGAATTTTGCTTGTTTTTCAAGGAGCAACATTTATGACTTTCTGATCTGGTTAAGAGACGTTCGCCAATGCTCTGTACCGACGCTCAACTTACGTATAGCGGCTATCAAGTCATTCTTGAAGTACTGCGCAGAAGAAAACATCGAGTTGACATCACACTATTTGGACATCACCAGTATTCACGCCTTCAAGGGAACCAAGAAACCATCTGTTGAGTACCTAACCCCTGATCAACTAAAACTCCTGTTCTCACTACCTGATCTCGCGACGAAGCTTGGAAGGCGTAATCGGTTCATAATGATTTTCGCTTACGAAACGGGAACGAGAATCCAGGAGTTGCTGGATTTGAAACTGTCATCGATAATCCGAGGTGATAAAAGTGTACGAGTGCGAGTAATGGGAAAGGGCAACAAGGTTCGATACGTACCCTTGCTCGAATCGACTGCGAAGCATCTGGATGCTTATCTCGCCGAGTTTCACAAGAGTGGCTCAGGAGATCCTTTTCTCTTCTACACTACACACGATGGGGCAAAGACTCAGATGAAACCGGGAACCGTTGACTACTTTCTGAAAAAATATGGGAAAGCCGGACACGAAACTGACCTCACTTTTCCTGAAGGCCTGCATGCCCATATGTTAAGACATAGCATCGCTATGACCATGTACAAGCAGGGAATCCCGATATCCTACATTAGGGACTTTCTCGGTCACAGCAGCATCGAAACAACAACTATCTATTCTTATGCTGATGATGAAACAATTGCCAAAGCGCTGGAGTCGCTCGAGCCTCTTCAGGCCGATGGCCACCCCTCTCCAAAAAACAAAAACTGGAAGGGCAAGGAACAATACCTACTCGAGTACTGTGGGCTAGTCTAGTTTATTATCTTCAAAAACAAATGGCCTTACCGCCAGTGGTAGGGCCTCTAAGCCCCTTTTTCAAGATAACATGATTTTGAGGATAATCCTTCTTATCTTGAATTGATGATAAGAAGGACAAGCCCTCTGTTGAAGGCGCGGTAGGCGTCATATCTACTTGGATCATTGCCGCTTTGAGGGAACAGCAATTTCTATCACTCCGAGAACTGAATCAAGCTATCAAAGAAAAGCTACATGAGTTCAACGACAAGCCGTTTCAAAAGAGACCTGGGAGCAGGCGTAGCGTTTTCGTTGAGCAAGAACAGCCACTACTAATGCCACTGCCTGCGGCCCCGTACGAGTTAGCTGTTTGGAAGGTAGCTACCGTACAGTTCAATTATTGCATAACAGTCGAGAAAATGCACTACTCGGTGCCCCATGAGTACATCAAGCACAAAGTGGATGTGCGAGTAACCAAAAACGTTGTTGAAGTATTCTTCAATGGCAATCGGATCTGCTCCCATCCTAGGCTCCACGGTCAACCAAGCCAATATAGCATCCAAGAAGACCATATGCCAGAGAAACATCGGCAGCAAGGAAAGTGGGACAGTG
>CAZAJB010000199.1:0-2723 GCA_964485345.1 uncultured Clostridiaceae bacterium | reverse complement strand
TCATGCCCCTGATCATCATCGGCGGAATCTTGGCGGGCATGGTTACAGCCACCGAGGCTGGGGTATTAGCAATCATCTACGGCTTAATCTACGCCTTTATTACAAAAACTCTTACCCTTGAGGCATTAAAGAAAAGCATCTATATAGCTTTACGCGCAACAGTCGCCTCGGTATTGGTCATCTCATTTGCTAACACGGTTGGATATATCGTTACATTCGAGAATCTACCGGTGCAAGTTTTGAAGATCATGCATCTGCTGACCAGCAATGAGCACATCTTCTTGCTGATTATGACCGCAATCATTGCTGTATTAGGAATGTTCATCGACTCCAATGCAATTATTTTAATGATGGTTCCAGTCTTTGCCCCCATTTCATTGAATTATGGTATTGCACCCTTGCACTTTGCCATCGTCTTCATCCTGGCCGTCGCAACCGGTGGTCTGACACCTCCGGTAGGCTTGGTGCTCTATATCGTAGCAGGAATCGAGAACTCAGATATTGCAGCGTCCTGCAGGGCTATCTGGCCCTTTGTGTTCTTGATGATTGGTGTGGTTGTGGCAATTATCTTCGTTCCGATGATTGCTTTGTTTATACCAACAATTTTGTAACATCAGGGAGATCCCTGATTAGGAGGAAAGCATGAAAAAAGGATTAATGGTTGTATTGGTCATCGCACTGGTACTCGTAGGTGTCTTTGCCCAGGGCTCAAAGGAGAAAGATGTTGTTGGCAAGACGTTTGAGATTAAGCTCGCACATGAGAACTCAACCGACCAACCCATCCATCGCTACTCGGTGATGTTTGCAGAAAAGGTCGCTGAGTATTCAGATGGCAGGATCCAAGTCACCGTCTATCCAGCCGGTCAGCTTGGAAATATGACTGACTTGACGACGAACGTATCACTAGGGTTGATGGATATGTGTGTCATCGACAACTCAAACCTTATCAACTATCTGCCAGAGTACAGTATGCCGTCTCTGCCGATGATCATCCAAAGCTTTGATCAAGCAAAGCGAGTTTTTGACAGCCCGATGGCCAAGGAGATGGATGAGCGCCTTGCTGAAGAGCACAATATTCGAATTCTTGGTTGGTGGTGGAATGGATTTAGGAACATGTGTTCCACTCGCCCCATCCGCACTGTCGCAGACTTTAGAGGAGTGAAGTTCCGCTCTCCTGGCCTGGACAATTATTTGACCATGTTTGAGCTGTTAAAGGCGAAACCGACGGTTATCCCTTGGGGCGAGACATTTTCAGGCTTCCAGACCGGTATTGTCGATGGTATGGAGTCGACGACCGAAGCACTCTATACCCAGTCATTCTACACCATCGGTAAGTATATCATCATGACTCGTCACCTCTTCACCTCCAATGCTCCAGTCATCAGTGAGAGTCTGTGGCAAAGTCTTTCGGACTCCGATCGTCAACTGATGGTCCGCGCCATGGGTGAAGCCACCGCCGCACTGAGAGCTGAGGTGATTGAAGCTGAGGAGGAGTACGTTCAGAAACTACGAGATGCGAAGGCCGAAATCATCGAATTGGCTGACCGTGATGAGCTGGTCAAAATCTTCACTCCGTATTGGAAGGAATTTGCGCAGAAGTACCAGGGACAGGCATTCCAGGACTTCATCTTGGCTTCGATGTAAATAACAATGAGATTGCCGGGAGGGCCAATGAGCCTTCCCGGCAACTTTGGACAGAAGGAGGTTATATGTCTGCACAAATCACTCCAAAGGTTGGAATTTTGCCCATTGCTTGTTCTCGATTCAAAGGGATGGGGAAAGAAACACCCCAGTTGTACGAAGATCGAATACAGGAACGGCTTGATGAGATGGTGGAGAAGTTCCGGACATTTTCAGAGGTTGTCAATGTCGGACAAATGTATACCAAGGAAGATATAAAAAGTGCTATGGATACTTTTTATGAGCACTCAGTTGACTGTGTCTTTGCTTGTTTTCTTTCATGGTCAGAGGATTTTCACTGGATTCGGTTCCTACGGGATATGTATGCTGTGCCTATCTTCTTTGCCCATGTAGTAGTTGATATAACCTATACGAACACTGAGGGCGAGGATGCGTTCATTGAGTACCTCTCCACTGGAGGATTAGTCGGCACCCTCGAAGGTTCGGGTTCTGTGGCGCGTTTCAAGCGTCCCATGATGCACTCCAGCTGTGGGACAGTGGATGAACTTTCCGAGGAGTTCAGGCCCTTTGCTTCAGCCGCGGCAGTGCGTAACAATCTTCGAAATTCGAACTTTGGGTTGCTCAATGACTTCAACGAGGTCATGTGGTCAACCTATGTTGATCCATATTTGATGTTTGCCACCATGGGACCGGAGTTGCGGTTTATCTCGGTTGCAACGCTTGAGGATGCAGCGGCTGCAATCGATGATGAGCGTGTGAAAAAGAATATTGATGTCCTGGTCTCCCGGTATGAGAGTCGTAACGATGTCATCATGGAACACTTTGAGGCCTCGATGCGGTGCTCCTTAGCAATGGAGGATATAGCCCGCAAACTCGATGTGGATATGCTGGTGCTCAATGACGTTGGGTCGGTGCTCTACGAACGCATGGGCTTACGTCCTGGCTTCTACCCAACCCCGGAGAACAACGGCGATGTGGCTGTTGTGCCCGAGGGAGATATTGGGTTAGGGCTGGCTGTCTACATCTTGAAATTGATTACAGGTGAGCGGGTTAATACCATTGAGCCGGCCTATATTGATAAT
>CAZAJB010000198.1:0-2723 GCA_964485345.1 uncultured Clostridiaceae bacterium | reverse complement strand
TGGCTTTACGAGATATCCAGGTCGAATCCGAGTCTGAAGAAATGCTTAACTTCGTACAGACTTTTACTAAAGAAAAACGCACTGAAATTCTCAAGGAAAAAAGCGATGAGATGGCAAAGTGGTTTGCACTTCTTCACCCAAACAAAGCTGTCACTTTCAAAGGAATGCAACCTTCTACAAGTAAAATAAGCCTTCTCGGCGACCTATTTGGCGCGGAGGTCGATGTCAGTTCCACTTTTAGTGAAGCACAATGTTGGTGCGTTTGTCTCTTGTTTTTTTCCCTTGCTGCGTTCACCCCCGACAACCCTCTAGATTTTGTAATCATTGATGATCCTGTTCAATCAATGGATCAATCGCATATT
Organism: uncultured Clostridiaceae bacterium; assembly: GCA_964485345.1. GTDB lineage: Bacteria > Bacillota > Limnochordia > Darwinibacteriales > Darwinibacteriaceae > UBA5420. The sequence goes on along the minus strand of CAZAJB010000198.1, from coordinate 2,361 downwards.
GATAGTTTTCAGGATGGCTATCTCAGAAAGTTTCTCGATTCAGGAAGACAAATCATTCTCCTAACTCATATGCAGACCTTATCGCTCTCCTTGGACACTCTTTTCAATCATCTGAGCCCGCTTACATTAGAGATCGAGTCCTACGACAAATCAGGACCAAAAATAATTGAATCTAAAGATGTACTAGTCAGGCTATTGGAAGACATTCGATTTTATATGAAAGGTGACAGCGAGTATCGGAGAACTGCCGGATCCAAGTTGCGTCGCCTGTTAGAACGCTTGATCAAGGATCTTTATAGGAAGAAGAACGGCGCGTTGCCTAAGAAATATGAATCTGCATCTTGGGCTGATTTAAGGAGCATGGTACCGGCTTGTGGGTTGGACACTGCTGATACAGGACGTCTTTTTCAAAGTTATAAATTTTGCGTTACTTTCCCGCATGACGACGAAACCATAGAGCCCCCGTCTAGAGCACAGATAGAATCTCATTGTGATCGACTTAATCGCATAAAAGAGAAGTATTTGGGAGCCTAGCCTATCTTAGTGCAACCAAGGCTTGTATGATATAATGAAAGCTAGTTCAAAGGTACGAGTTCTGTCTACCGTACAGTACCGCCCACTCTTCTAGACTCGAACCTCTCAAATCTTATACTCTAAAAAGGAGACTAAAGGTTCTGGCTTTCGTACCGCATGCTCTACCAATTTCTGAACGTAAAAGAGGGCTCGAGAGAGCCCTTTAATTATTTCTAAAACATCAGCTGCTGATGTTTTAGGTAAAACTTTTCTCTAATGTTCATTCTTGTTCCATTGTTAGGAATTATTCTATCGAGTCCTTCTGCCGCTGGCTGTCGTACTCAGTTAACGGTATGTCCAACACAACCCGATGTGCATCCCGTATATCCTTACAATCCTGTTTTATAAGGCAATGGGGACCGGAACGCAGCCTATCAAAGCTATATGAAAATGGCACCATCATGGGGCTGAAAGAAACATTGGCTCCAGATAAGGAGCCGCGATATAATAAGGCTTGAGTGCTCTGGAAAAGAGTATAGCTCGTTGAGTTCATCAGGGGACCGGATTTTCGACTCGCTCATTGTGGGTGCAGAAGGGAGAGCCTGTGGTAATTAGGCAGCCCTTTAAAACGGTGAAGTTATAGGGGGTATAATCATGAGTATAGAGAAACGAGAAAAATGCCGTGAACTCGTAAAGGAAGCGCTGCTGAAGTTCGGCGGCACGTTGCCAAAGGATGGAACATTCACGGGTATTCCAGAGGCCGACGTACTTATCCGAAGTAACCCTTTTGCCTTTCTAATGGCAGCGTCCATTGATAGAGGAGCGCGGGCAGAAACAGTATGGAAAATACCCTGGTACTTGAAGCAAAAGATGGGTAATCTGGATCCTGAGAAGCTTAGTCAGATGACACCTGCTGAACTTGAGGATATTATTCGCCAGCTACCAAAGAAACCTCGCTTCCCTAATCAGGCCGCAAAGACCATTGTTTGTCTGGCCAAGCTTGTCTCGCAGGAATTTTGTGGAGATGCCGAGCAAATCTGGCAAGATAAATCCGTAGACTCGCTACTCAAGTCCCTTCAAAAGATTTATGGTGTTGGCCCCGGTATTGCTGCCATGACTGTACGCATCCTTATTGACGAGGGGCAATATCATCCTCAACCAAGTGACCTCAGGAAAATTGATATCAAACCCGATATCCAAGTAACGAAGGTATTCTGTCGTTCTGGGCTTTCTCCCAGTCGTGATGGGCAATTGTGTATAGAGGCAGCTAGACAACTCATCCAGAATTTCCTGGCAAACTCGACTGGCCTGCGTGGGAGATAGGGCGCAAATATTGTTTCGAAACTCGTCCAAACTGCTCCGAATGTCCACTTTATTATGTTTGCCTGAAGGAGGAAATCTAAAATACTAACTGAAATTTAGAGGAGGGTATCTTCTTTAAAGACTGAATATACAAGGGAGAACAACTCGCGGCAAGCTTCAAATTGAGGTTCGCCGCGAGGAAATTAGTTGTCGGACTGTCTGAGCATACTTCGGGGCATATCCTTCACATCCCTCTTTAGAGTCATAATCAAACATTGCTGAAATATACTCTGTTTTTACGAACTCATCCCATGGTTCCCAATAGTTGTATGTTGCAACTCAATTATCCTTAACATTTGAGACATGGCTATGCTTAAAGCCTGGTTCCTTTATGTTGTCCATTTAGTGAAATTATAGCCACTCTATAGCACCTCATGTATATCACAGATAAACAGCTGTTAATTCAGTAAAATCCGTGTTGCCAAGTAAAGGGTATGCTCTGATAACCTTTAAATTTTAGTGGGAAAATACCAATCAACCATATTG
>CAZAJB010000197.1:0-2730 GCA_964485345.1 uncultured Clostridiaceae bacterium | reverse complement strand
TCTCCTCCGTTAACGTAAACCTACTGTCAAACAACATGACGGTGGAATATGACGATAGTCTGTTGGAACCGAGAGCCATTATCTCGACTGTTGTTGACGCTGGTTACAGTGCGTCTCTGGCAGGTGCAGGAACACCTACCCAAAGCGCCGAGACAAACCACGTTCAAGACGAAATCAACGAAATGAAATATCGGACCATCGTCTCTATGATCTTTATGGTCATTTTAATGTATGTGGCCATGGCTCCTATGTTTGGCCTACCTATACCATCGTTTCTGGTAGGGGCGGAAAATGCCGCGACTATGGCTCTGGTCCAATTCCTTTTGACCGTACCTGTTGTCTATGTCAATCGCCAATACTACCAGACGGGCTTCAAAACCCTCTGGCGCCGCAGTCCCAACATGGACTCCCTGATTGCCATCGGCTCAGGAGCAGCAGTCGTCTACGGAGTGTTTGCCATGTTCCGCATCGGCTGGGGGCTAGGACATGGCGATTTGGATCTAGTTATGCACTATAGCCATGATCTGTACTTTGAATCTGGAGCGATGATTCTTGCCCTAATCACTTTAGGCAAATACCTCGAGGCCCGTTCCAAAGGACGAACCTCTGACGCTATTGCGAAGCTCATTGACCTAGCTCCCAAAGTAGCCACTGTGATTAGAGGCGATCAGGAACTGGAAATTCCGGTGGTGGATCTTGTAGAAGGTGATATTGTTGTCATCAAGCCTGGTCAGAGCATCCCTGTCGACGGAGTGATCGTCGAAGGGAGTTCTGCCGTGGACGAGTCCGCTCTCACAGGTGAGAGTATTCCTGTTGCCAAGACTGTGGGCGATAAGGTTATCTCCGCAACCATCAATAAGGCCGGGGCCTTCAAGTTTAGGGCCACCCGCATTGGTGATGACACCACCTTGGCCCAGATCATTCGCCTAGTGGAAGAAGCGAGCTCCTCCAAGGCGCCCATTGCCAAGTTGGCAGACAAGATAAGTGGCATCTTTGTACCAGCCGTCATCGTTATTGCCTTAGCGGCGTTCGTAATCTGGTTGCTCTTGGGCTACCCCTTCGAATTCGCTTTAACCATCGGTATTGCTGTACTAGTCATTTCCTGCCCCTGTGCTCTAGGACTTGCTACACCGGTTGCCATTATGGTAGGCACCGGACAAGGAGCCCTCCACGGAATCCTGATCAAATCCGCCGAATCTCTTGAGACGGCGCACAGTGTCGACACGGTTGTTTTGGATAAGACGGGAACGATTACCGAAGGTAAGCCGCAAGTAACCGACGTGATCGCTGGATCGACCTTAAGCGAAGAAGAGCTACTCACCATAGGTGCCTCGCTTGAAAAGCCTTCTGAGCATCCTCTAGCTGAAGCCATCGTCACCAAAGGCGTCGAACAAGAGGTTCGTTTTGCACAAGTCGCAGATTTCCTAGCTATACCAGGTAAAGGTGTCCAGGGCAAGATAGACAGACAGGAGTATTTGGCGGGAAATCTTTCCTTCATGCGCGATAAGCAGATTGACCTTGGGGAATTCGAGCATACATCCGATAGTCTGGCCGAACAAGGGAAAACACCAATGTATTTTGCTTCCACCACAGAGGTTCTAGGTATCATCGCAGTAGCAGATGTGGTCAAGCATTCGAGCAAGCAAGCAATTCATGACCTCAAGGGATTAGGCATTGATGTGGTAATGCTGACTGGCGATAACAAGAGAACGGCCGAAGCTATCCGCCGTGAGCTTGGGATCGACACTGTTATTGCTGAGGTCTTGCCCGACGATAAGGAACGGGAAATTCGAACCCTACAGGAACAAGGAAAGACTGTAGCTATGGTGGGTGACGGGGTCAACGACGCTCCAGCTTTGGCTAGGGCGGATGTGGGTATTGCCATTGGTGCAGGTACCGACGTAGCTATCGAATCCGCAGACGTTGTCTTGATGAAAGACGATCTCAAAGATGTAACAACAGCGATTAAATTGAGCAAGGCGACAATACGCAACATTAAGCAGAATCTTTTCTGGGCGTTCTTCTACAATGCTCTAGGGATTCCACTAGCCGCAGGGCTCCTCTACCCGATCCTTGGATGGAGATTAAGTCCCATGTATGCAGCAGCGGCCATGAGCTTGAGTTCGATCTTTGTTGTCTCTAACGCCTTACGTCTCCGGCGGTTTAATCCCAACAAATAAGGAGGGTTTCTAAATGAAAAAAGTTGTGAAGATCAAAGGCATGACCTGCGAACATTGCCAGAAAAGGGTAGAGAATGCTCTCAACAAGTTGCCTGGAATCAGCGCCGACGTCAACCACAAAAAAGACCAGGCCATTGTCTCTGTCAGCGGTGCCTGGAATGAAGACGCAGTACGCAGTGCGGTGAGTGAAGCTGGGTATGAGGTAGTCTCCATATCGGACAAGAAGGGATTCCTAGGGCTATGAGAAGCGACCATGCAAGAGTCATGCGGCTCCTTAAAACGGCCCGGGGCCAAATCGATGGTCTCATGCGTATGGTGGATGAGGATCGCTATTGCGTGGATATTTCCAATCAGATCTTGGCTACCCAGGCCATCTTACGCAATGTAAACAGCCAAATCCTCCACGATCATATCAACCACTGTGTGAGAGAAGCCATGGAGACAGACGATGCCGAAGAGAAAATAACTGAAATCATGGCCATCATTGACAAACTAACGAAATAGACGAACCTGTAGAATACACTTGCTTTCCGCCCGCGTTTTTCCTATA
>CAZAJB010000196.1:0-2826 GCA_964485345.1 uncultured Clostridiaceae bacterium | reverse complement strand
GATGTTCTCATTCTAGCCTCAGAAGATGAAAAAACCTGGCCAAAGAAGCTTATAGTTCACTAGGGATCAAGTTAAAAACTGATTAAAATCGCCTGAAGGGTTTCCAGAAAACCTCCTGTACTAAAATGGCTTCTTCTAGGCTGCGAAATCCGCAGAATTGATCGCAATTGTTTGGGTTCCAGGCTCGAAAAAAGAAAAACCAAGAACCAAGAACATGCAACCTTTAGGGACCTTTGGGTCTCTAAGTAAGTGAAGGGGGGAAGAAATGGAACCAATTGAAGCCCTCAAACGGGGAGAAGAAGAGGCCATCCACTGGTTGGTGGATTCATTTTCCCATCGACTCCTGAAAGCCGCAACGCTCATGCTCGGGGATCAACACTTGGCGGAAGATGCAGTGCAGGATTGCCTTGTTGATGCCATTTCCCGCCTTTCGACGTTTCGCGGGGATTCATCCCTGTACACTTGGCTCTACACAATTCTACTACGGCGCTGCAATCGCTTAAGAAAACGAAGCTTGCGCCAAGTGGTGCAAGCTCCTGAAGTGATGGGAAGGCTTTTGCCTGAACAGAGAGGCAGTGTTGATCGTAACGAGAGAAGGGTCTTGCGCGAAGCCATCAAATCCTTGAACTACAAGTATAGGGAAGTCATTATCCTTTTCTACTATGAAGAATTCTCCATCGAAGAGATAGCTGAATTACTGAATGAACCTCAAGGCACCGTTAAGAGTAAACTTCATCGGGCCAGAACAAAGCTCAAAAGTCTATTGGAAAGGGAGGAAGAGTTATGCCTTTAAAAAAGCGTTTAGAAGAAGAGTTGCAGGACGTTGTCTTTTCTCGAGAGGACCAAGATCGTCTGAAAGGAAGGTTGGTCGCTGCAACAAAAAAGCCAAGCTTGCCTAGACTACTTCAGCGTGTCCATGCTTTTTGGAATGGATCTGTGGAGATTCCCCTTCCAGCAGCGATTGCTGTGATCCTAGTCTTAGGGCTAGGGCTTTGGACGACCTATTCCTCCCTTTTTGCTATCGATCCTACAACGGCCACGTTGTTGCTCAAGGTCGGTGGCGAATCCTTCCAGATTATAAACCAGGGAGTGAGTGTCTTATGACGCGCATACGAGTGAAGAACAAGCATCTTATTTTTGCCCTCGCTTTTGTCCTAGTAACGATGGGCGCAGTATCTGTCTTTGGCGGTGATTATCTTTTATATCGAGCCCAAAGAGCCAGTCGTGCCGGAGATAAGGTACAGGCCCTCGCTTATTATGATGCCCTCATCGAGCGCTATCCAAAGCATAGCCGCGTTCCGGAGGCACTCTATTGGTCTGCCGACCTCCTTCCTAGTTTCGATACCTTTACTGCCACATTCTTCCCCCATCGCTCGGCAGTGACGACTAGAGTCGGCGGAGTAGCAGAGTTGCCCGCAGGGTCTCTAACTAGAATTGAGCGCTATCTACGCATTCAAGAGGAGTATCCCACACACCCGGTAGCTAACCATGTCGATTACCGCTTGGCCGATGCATACCATACCCTAGGCGATCCACGTAGTGAAGAATTATACTTGCAAGCCCTCTACAAGCAAAGGGCCACCAGCCGACTTGATGCTGCACTTCGTCTGATCCAGATCTATGAGGGCCAGAATCGCTTGGATGACGCGCTTGCGGTCATTGAGTATTGCCAAGTTGAGCTGCCTAACCACAGCCCTATGGAGATAAAAATTAAGCTTGGCGACGTTTTAGCTTTGCAAGGCGATTATTCTGGTGCACGCCAGGCCTATGAAGAAGTGCTGGTTATCGCGAGAAAGACTGAAGAAGAATTGCGTGCCGATCCGCGGCAAGACCTACATGCGGGAGAGCCTCTGGAAGTTAGCATAGTCCCTCACTATGAAAGGCAGATTGAAGCAAAACTCGCTAGCTTAAGCTCGCAGGTAGCGGGTGAGTTTGCCGAGCTCAGGGGTCAGGTCACGCTGCTTGGCAAGCCCTTTGGTGGGGTTTATGTGTATGCTAACCGCATTTTAGGCGACGAGCGTTCTTACTATGGAGGTAGTGAACCAGGACTCTGGATCACCTCTGAAGATGGTACTTTTTTTGGAAATCTGCCAACAGGCTCCTATGAAGTAGGGATTAACCTCAACTATAGCCAAGCTCAAATGGTAGTCGGGACGCATTTGCAGATTTTAAACGGAGAGCTCGACTTAACGGCAGAGGGCGAATCGCCACTCGTGGAATTTCGTTTTGTGGAGCCAATCAAGCTTAATCAGCCGACGTCCGATCTTGTCTACAGCGGGGGGCCTATGGAGATCAAGTGGGATGCTTATCCTGGCGCCCATGAGTATAGCATATCGGTAGCGGGAGTCACGGTAGACAGCGGCGGAGGCACCTCCTATATAACCACCAACGTGGGTAAGACGACTGGGCAAACAAGTTTTCTCTATAATGGGCGGACAGTCAATAGTTTTGGTGTTATTGGCTACGATCCTGAAGGTGTTCATCCTGCCTACCTCATCGGACGACCCGAGGGGTATGATCGCTTGAGAATTGTGGTGAGTGCCCTCGACGAAGAAGGAAACACCCTTGCTTCTAGTAGTGGTCTGCATTTCGGGGGAGACACTCCCGTAATGGGAGAGGTTGTTGTTCAAGCAGGGCTGAGAAGCGAGGCAGAGCAATTGCTCTTTGATCGCAAGTATGATCAAGCGGTAGCACTGTTAGAAAAACGAGTCGAAGACGACCCTTCAGGTGTAGACGCACTTTGGATCTTAGCTCGCATCTACTTTTCTGGAACACATGGCGCGGGGGAAGATGTCTGGGATGAAAGAAACTTTGCCCCTCGCGACC
>CAZAJB010000195.1:0-2973 GCA_964485345.1 uncultured Clostridiaceae bacterium | reverse complement strand
GTTTCGGTGCTAATGTTTGAAGTTTTTCAGGACATTATCGCTTTTACTTGACAGGGGTTGTGCGTACCGATTTCACATCCTCCCCTGCAAAACCATACTATAGTAGCGTGATGCTAAGGAGGTTGTTGCTTACTATGTGGATATCGGTCATTCTGCTTGCCATCGCAGTTAGCTTTGACTCGTTGGCCATGGGTGTCACCTATGGTATGAACCAAATTTCCATCTCTGTGTGGTCAAAGATTGTGCTAAGTATTGTATCGGGCCTCTCCGTCTTCGTCTCCATGACTCTTGGCTGGTTCGTCGAACAACACATCAGTTCAAGTCTAGGAACCGTGATAGGTGGACTTATCTTCATCCTCCTTGGTTTCTACCACCTGTGGAGTAACTATCGCACACCTCAGTCTCGAATCCTACTTAACTGGCGCATCCCCCTCCTGGGCCTGATCATCCAAGTAAGCCAGGAGCCACTCTTGGCAGACCGCGATCACTCCCAATCTATCTCTGGTGGCGAAGCACTTGTTCTCGGTGGAGCTCTCGCTCTAGATGCAGTGGCGGCAGGCTTCGGTGCTTCCATGTTGGGGTTGCCAACTTGGCCTACCACAATCGCAGTCATGGTCGGGAGCTACTTCTTTGTTGTGCAGGGGCTAAGGGCAGGAAAGGCCATGGCTTCCTCAATGAGCCCTCAGCATCGTCTCAGGTGGCTCCCAGGCGTTGTTGTCTTGAGTATCGGTTTGCTAAAAATCATCGCGGGATGAGTATATTTTTCGGATACCTATCCCATAATACAAATGAGGTCGGGCTCGGTTGACTGAACAGCCCAGCAAACCAAGGGGAAACGAATGAAACGTAGGCAAGGGAAGCGCCCGCGAAAGAGGCTGGAGCTCACCTCCGTTTCCTTTTTGGTGAACAACAACAAAACACAAATGTGCCAGTATTTGACGCCAGTTGGGCTTCTTCAGAGCCATCGCTTTCCTTGTTTACGCGAAAAGAGGAGCAATGAAATTTGCTCCTCTTTGTCTTGCCTATCCTGTTATTTCGCCGACTGCTTGTCCTTGAAAGGGAGAACAAGATTCAGAAGAATGCCTGTCAAAGCCGCCAGACCCATTCCTTGAAGAGATAGCCCAGCAATACTCAACTCGGCACCGCCAATCCCAAGAACTAAGACGACGGAGGAGATAACGAGGTTACGCTTATCGCCGTAATCAATACCGCTTTCCACAAGCGTCCTTAGACCTGAGGCAGAGATGATGCCAAACAGGACAATGGATACTCCGCCCATGACTGGGTTCGGAATTGTGGAGACGAGTGCACCCATTTTTGGCACAAACGACAAGGCGACGGCCAGGATCGCGGCGGTCCGAACCACCGACACGTTGTAGATGCCGGTAATGGCTAGAACACCGACGTTTTCGCCATAGGTGGTATTGGGGGGGCCTCCCCAAAGACCGGCCCATGACGTGGCTATTCCATCACCGAGGAGTGTACGGTGCAAGCCAGGCTTACGATAATAGTCGTTCTTGGTGATCTTACTAATGACCAAAATGTCACCTAAGTGTTCTGTGATTGAGACCAGCGCAACCGGCACAATCATGGCCAAGGCAGACCAGTTGAACTTCGGAGCAACAAATTGGGGTAAGCCAATCCAAGCAGCCTCACGCACAGTCGTAAAGTCGATAATGCCTTGGGTTAAGGCAAAAAGATATCCAGCTACAATTCCTATCAGAACTGGAATTACGGCGAGAAAACCTTTAAAGAACATTGTACCGGCCACGGTAACTAAGAGAGTGAACAAAGCGACACGTACTTCAGGATTTGCCAACGATCCACCATCGACGAACCCAGCCATACCCACTGCCGTACCCGCTAAGCCCATACCAATAACAACAATAACGGATCCAATGACAACTGGAGGTAATACACGGTCAACCCAATCGGTTCCTAGTCTCGAGATCACCAGGGCAACCAGAGCATACACTAAGCCCACTGCAACCCCGCCACCTAGTGCATAGGGTAACCCAAACTGACTGGATGCAGCAATAATTGGGGCAATAAAAGCAAAAGAGGACCCTAAGTAAGCTGGGACCTGACCCTTAGTAATCAACTGAAAGATAAGCGTACCTGTACCCGACGTGAAAAGAGCTACTGCTGGATCTAAACCTGTGAGCAGAGGGACCAACACTGTTGCACCAAACATCGCAAACAGGTGTTGGAAACCCAAAGCCAAATGTTGGGCTGCACCGATCTGAATCTGATTCTCCACTTTTACGTTCACAATACTCCTCCTTTGAAGTCTCACTGGACTTTATTAAAGGTCCTGATGTTCCAGAATGAGCACGCGCTCATCTTGATCCGTTTCCTGCAAGCGTACTGCGACAATTTCCTTCGTTGATGTCGGTAGGTTCTTTCCTACGTAATCAGCACGAATCGGCAATTCTCGATGGCCACGATCGATCAGTACTGCCAACTGAATTCTAGCCGGTCTTCCCAAATCCATTATGGCGTCAAGGGCTGCTCTGGCTGTTCTACCAGTAAAAAGTACATCATCTACCAAGACAACGTTCTTACCTGTAACCTCAACTGGCATCGATGTTTGGTTTAGGACCGGTTGCTCGGCTACCGACGACAGGTCATCTCGATAAAGCGAAATGTCCAGGATTCCGACGGGGACTCGAATACCTTCTATCTCCTCAATTAGCTGGGCTAAACGCTTCGCCAAAGGCACACCCCTTGTGCGGATACCGGCCAAGACTACGTCCTCTGTCCCACGATTGCTCTCTACGATCTCGTGACTAATTCTCTTTAACGCTCGTCTGATCTGCGTTCCATCCAAAATTTGCGCCTTTTCTTTGAAAATCTTCGTTCCCTCCTTTCATAAAAAAATGCTTCTTGCGCATAGTTAGCGGCAAGAAGCGTCAATGTCTCCGTTCCTTGCCAGCCTCACTGTGCTAACTTAAAGGACCATCTTCTGAGAGT
>CAZAJB010000194.1:0-3006 GCA_964485345.1 uncultured Clostridiaceae bacterium | reverse complement strand
AGAAGTGTTTTCTCGGGCGGCATAGGTGTGCTAGAGGCCGGAGTCTTATCTCACAATCAAAAGGACACAACACAGTATAATGTTATGGTGACGAAAACACCGACACAATACCAACCTGAGTTAACGTTTGAAGGCCAAGGTCAGGATAGCCTCCTCGTTTGGCTCAACAACGATGTGATAGGGGAAGTAGTTGAGAGAATTAACTCGGATTTCAAAATGGTGTCTTGCCATAAGTCCCACGAATTCTTTTTGGTTGAGAAGAGCAGGTAATTAGGTTGCCACAAGAGCGGATGCCGACATTGCAGATAATACCTGCTGTGTCGGCTTTTTTTGTCCCGGGTAAGGCTGCCACACAGGCTGCAGGTGATGAACGATTTGCCTCGTAGTAGCGTAGAGGCTAAACATGGATCTAAATTCTATTTTGAAAAAGATCTATTGCTATTGATCCACGGTCGCCAGCATGCTACAATCTATTTAGAAATACATCTAAATAGGGGGGAGTGTCGGTGGGCTTTCCTGAAACGTTCAAGGCCCTAGCAGATCCGATTCGGCGGAATATTCTCATTCTGCTCAAGGATGGACGGATGTCTGCGGGAGACATAGGCTACCACTTTGATATTTCCGGTGCTACCATGTCGTACCATCTCTCGCAATTAAAAAAGGCTAATTTGGTTTTTGAGACAAAGTACAAGAATTTCGTTTACTATGAGCTCAACATATCGGTTTTTGAGGAAGCAATGCTTTGGCTCGCTCAGTTCAAGGAGGGAAACGTTGATGAAAACGAGAGATGACCGAACTGTTCTTCTTTTGACATCTCTGGTCTGTTTACTCCCACTTATGATGTCGATCGTGGTTTATCAGGATCTTCCTGATCAAATAGCGATTCATTGGGATGGAATGGGAAATCCCGATAACTTCGCACCAAAAGCCTTGGCTGCCTTTGGCTTACCGTTCCTTTTTTTGGGGATCAACCTTTTTTCTAAGCTTGTATTGTTCAATGATCCCAAACGGGCGTACACGTCGCAGGCCATGCAGATCTTTGCGGCTTGGCTTCCCCCTCTCTTGTCTGTAGTCCTCATTCCAATTACGCTCTTGATTGCTTTGGACAATGCCATTCCAATCACCCTGGGCGTGCCAGTACTACTGGGTCTTGTGCTGATTGTGGCTGGCAACTACCTTCCAAAGAGCAGACAAAACTACACTATCGGCCTCAAGCTGCCCTGGACATTGAATGATGCCGATAACTGGAACAAGACGCATCGCCTAACCGGGTACCTGTATATTCTAGCTGGTCTTATCCTGATTGGAGGAGCATTTATCTCCCGGGGTTTCCAGACAACAAATGGACTCACACCAACCGTCTTCCTTGCGATTGTACTTGTGATTGTCCCACGCTTTTACTCCTATTGGCTCTACAAAAGGGCCGGTTAGTCTGCAGTTAACATGATAGACTAGATCCTCTACCACCCAGGTAGGGGTTTTCTTTTTCGTGGCAAGCTATTCTGTATACCTGTTTCATGCAGGACATACCCGTAAAGTACGGTGATGAAAATCTAACTATTGTAAAAAAGAATTGTGTCTGATGTAAACTTGCTGGTTGACGTACCATGTTTGGGCGAGGTGAATCCATGAATTGTCCGCGCTGTAAATATGCTTTACGATATAGTAGCGCGATCTGTCGTAATTGCGGTTTTGTCAGCGTGGAACGTCGGGTCGAAAAGAGGCCGTCTGTTCTCGGCTCTCCTGTAGAGATTAGTGATTTTGTGGTGCCAATCGATGCTAGCGTACGTTCCTGGCTTACAATATGGCAGAGGGCTATGCTCGTACAGGGGATTTTTACTCCGCGCTCGATTGGGTTGAGAAGTGCGGGACTATTTCCTTAGGACTTACCGCCTTAAAGGCTTATGCTTTGATTGAGGCCAATAGAGTTTCCCCAGAAGACCTGGCCATGATAGCTGAAGTTGTACTCCGAAATCCCGAACTTGATTTTAGTGAGCACTGCCTAGCCTACTTAGTGAGTTCCGGATCAACGAATCCATTGCCTTTTGATCTGTCAGACCTCTGGCGTAAGGCCTTGGACCGCTCAACCTATAATCTTAATGCACACAAAAATTACGTTCGTCTACTTGGCGTTTTTGGTACCAGGGAGGAGCTGGCAGAAGAGTCTGAAATCTTTCAGAGCTCTGCCAGTAGCGAAGCCGAATCAAACGAAGCAATGGCCCTATATTCGGGGTCCTGCTTTCGTTACATGACAGTTCGAGCGATGCAGCGGCCGTTTTCAAAGCTCACTTGGCTAACAATTTCGGGGATGTGGCCGTAAGAAATCGCTACGCAGATTATTTGATCAGAAATGAGCAACAGGAACTGGCTATTGAAGTTTATCAAGAAGGCCTAGAACTGGACCCGGATAATGTGGGGATGAGGTACAAGTTAGGTCTCCTCTATAGTTTTACAGGGAAACACTCGCAAGCCATAGTGGAGTTACAAAGAATTCTCAGGACCGCGGATTCTGATACCGTTATCTCCAAGAGCCAAGTTTTAACCGCCCTGGCCAGAGCTTTTATCAAAATGGGCCACCTAGATCTAGCGTTCTCTACCTTAGAGACGGCGCCCATGTCTGATGAATTATGTGAGCTGTTTTTGCGATTTAGGCGTCTTACGGAAGGAAATTCGAATTCTCAGAAGTGTTTTTTGGCCATCTACGGCCATGACATTACCTTCAAAGATGTTATGAGCAGGGTCTAGAAGTCAGAATATCGTATAAAGACGCGGAGACGATTTGAGCTACCGCCTCCGCTTTTTGTTTTCTGCTGCTCCCGCAGGCTGTAGTTCGGGGGGGTAGTTTTGCCTCAACTTCTTCTGTGATGTCATCCACAGTTACTTTGGTGTCATCTGGTACCTCAATGTCCTTGGGATCTAAAGCAATGGATGCCCTAAAGATGGTTTTCTCACCAGAAATCCTCTCGGGTTCTTTCCCTTCGTGCCCGGCATGCTGACTGGTCCGAT
>CAZAJB010000193.1:0-3059 GCA_964485345.1 uncultured Clostridiaceae bacterium | reverse complement strand
GAAAGTGAAGAGGAGCTACTCCGGCAGTGTGTAGTATTCTATGCTGCTGTTTCAGCTACACACATTAATAAGACGTTTGATACCGGTGCCCTGGATCAACTGACCAACTACAAAATAAGGACGGACTTGCTGCCAGTTATCCGCAAAAGAGAAGCCTTCGATCTTGATGCCACAAAGAAGCTGGTCAAAAGATATGTAGGCAATCTGATGAAGCTAACAGAGCCTGAAGCAGAATTCTTGGATCGCTTTGAGAGCAAGGAATATCGCCCAGATCTGCTGTTTCAGCAAGAGGAGATCGTTGCAAGGTTAGCCAAACATCCCATGGCACTCTGGAAAATGCAAGCAAAGTGACATCTGGTATAGCAACCGGAGATAAGTAGGAGGTGATACTAGTGCCAAGCAGAGAGCTGGTGACGCTTGGAAAATATCGGACAAGGCTGAGGACTCACGTGCGATCGATCCTAAAACATTGTGACGAGACTCGGGGTCAATGGTTTTTGATCAACTCAGAGATGGGTGCTGGAAAGACGCATATTGTTGCTCGGGAATTGAATAAGGCAGGGTTGCGTGTGCTGTGGTTCAGTAGCATGCACAAGAATCTGGAAGAAATAAAGTCGGTGATTGGCAGTGAAGATCAAGTCTGTCATGTCTACGGCCTCCAGCACTTTATCAAGGGCACTAATGGCGCTTGTCCTCATGCCAAAGTCGTTATGGAAGAAAGCAAGAAAGGGGTGCTTCGTAGTACTGTATGTAGGAAGTGTGAGAAATACAAGCGGCAACAATGCGCATACTATGAGATCATCAAAAGTGCACCTGATAAAAGAGTAGTTCTCGCCCCCATAAATTATATTCACATGGAGGCGTATCTAGCAGCTTGGTCGCAGAGTCGCGACGTGATCATATTCGATGAGGATCCCACAAGGCAGTTTTTTAAGAAGGATTCCATGAAGCTGAGCGAGATTAAACAACTGCGAGCGTGCTTTGACAGACTGAGGGGATCCTCCGTTGACACCGTTCGGAACTTTTCGTGGGAAATGATGTATGACCTTGAGGACCTTATTTCCGTTTTTGAGAAAGTGCGAGATTTGCGCCGAGAGAATGAGCCAGTAGATCCCTTTAACCCCTTGGCTCTTCTCCAAGATTACTTTGAACCTGGATCAGCTGGTGAATCAAGTGATCAAATCACTGCGATGCGAGAAGAGCTATATGATTCCGTGAAAATAACACTTCCCGAATTGGATTCAAGGCGGTTTTTCGAGAAAGCTATTAGGCCAAATCTTCACGGTCTTGACGGTCTTCTCCATCAGTTATGGCATGCCGCTAGGACCGGGGCGGAGGTAGGAATCAATACCGAAGAGCGCTACTTCTATTACTATACTGCTCCCAAGCTGCCTACGACAGCTACGTATTTTGTTATGGACTTCACAGGGAATGGCAAGCGACTGGAACTTGTTTTAAACCGCGCCAAAGAGTTAGCATCCACTTCTGATTATCCCACCGCGGTGAGTGCATGGGGGAGAGACAATATTGGAATTGATTGGTTGACTAACCCCGGGAGTAGAATTGTTCAGGTTGGAGAAGCATCCAATGCCAAGTCAAATCTACCAATGCGCAAGAATCGAATCCGCCGCGTCTTGATGGCTATCCACAAAAGACACCCTCGAAATCATGTTGCCGTTATTTCCTACAAAGGTTGGGAAAAGAAGCAGGAGTTTAAGGCGTTGAAGGAAGTTTTTGGGAAAAGAATGACATATGAGCACTTTTTCAATTTAAGAGGTAGCAACGATCTCCAGGATAATTCGGTGTTCATTATCATTGGAACTCCCTTTTTGCCCTTTCGCAATTATTGCCAGATTGCAAGGGACTATTACGGCGATCCCCTAATCCCCGATGTAGATGCTAAGACATTAGCTCGTTCGGGAAAAAACCTGAACAAGAACCTTCAGATTGTAGGAGAGGTGTTTACCACATCCGAAGTGGTCCAGGCGGTTGGCCGCAGTCGGTACTTGAATGAGAAACGATGGGTCTACGTGCTCTCAAACGAAGAGATGCAGGAATACATTGCTGAGATAGAAGTAATATCAGAGAGGGAATTCATTAAGCAAAGTGGGACGCCAATGACCAGCGTTCAGGAAGACCTATTGAAAGCCGCAAGAAAACTCCTAAACAACCGCAGGGGATTTGCGATAGAGAGTTTGGCAAGCGAAGCCGGGCGCTCCTACGAAGTCACGCGTAGGGATATGCCTTATGTAGTTGCAACGCTTAATCTCATTGAAGAAAATCGAAGTGGAGCCGAAAAAGGTAGACCAAAGAAGCTTTTTGTAAAATCAAAATGAGGGAAAGTAAATTGGTTGTATTATAACTAAGAGTAGTTAAATATGGGTATTAGCCCAATCTATTTTCCTACAATATCTGTATATATTATAGCATGCGTAAATGCATAAACGAAGGGTACTACATATTTCAAAACGATGGCGAGCAGAAATCATTGGATTTTGCTTGCTATTTTTGTATGTCGAGTTATCGGAAAATTCAGAAAAAAAGCTGCCGCTAGGTGTTGATAGGTGCTATGATAAGCGTAGTCGCTGAACTTCTCGGCGACTAGAACAACTCGAACCTTGACAACTGAATAGGGCACAGGAGGATTCGTCCCGGGGCACGGGGTCGCGATGACGAATGTGTCAGCAGCACATTGCCTGATTGGCATGGGGGCTGTAATTAGTGAGGGCGCTCTTGTAACTCAGGGGTTGAAGAACGTTGATTAACAAAACCGGAAAGAAAGGAAGATCGTCTAATGTTAGAAGGGAAAAATCCCCATGGGAATCTGTGGAGTAGCTACACGGAGTATGAGCAATATCAATTTCTGAAGGAAGAATTTGAACTCGAAGATGCCCAGGACAAACGCAGGCAAAAGCAAGACGGAATTAACGAGGCGCAACGAAAATTGACACTATTTTTAAGGGCTATTAAGGACGCAGAGGAAAAAAAGGACAAGCCACATCTTGCGCTTTGCGCGTTGATGGGTTGTATGATCTTAGATGTCGACAGGTTTATTACGA
>CAZAJB010000192.1:0-3096 GCA_964485345.1 uncultured Clostridiaceae bacterium | reverse complement strand
CTTGACAATCCTACGATTCTGGGCTATGATAGCACTTGTGGCGAAAAGAGCCATTAGCTCAGTCGGTAGAGCACCTGACTTTTAATCAGGGCGTCCCGCGTTCGAATCGCGGATGGCTCACCAATTTTGCCCCCATCGTCTAGTGGCCTAGGACATCGCCCTCTCACGGCGAAGGCAGGGGTTCAAATCCCCTTGGGGGTACCAATATGAAGAAAAAGAGTTCAGCTGAGGCTGAACTCTTTTGTATAAGAAGCCCTCTTTTCACTCATATTATTGACAAGGAGGGACGATGCGTGAATAGGACAGTAGGAATAGTGATTTTGCTTTTGGCCGTGCTGGGCATAGCCATGTATATTAATGCCCAGCGTCAAGAAGGACCCCAGTGGCAGGACGGAACATACGTCGGTCGGTCGAGTCCCGATGAACGGGGATACTTCGGGGAAATTGAGTTGATGGTTAACGATGGAAAGATAGCTGAGGCGGAATACGAAGAAATGGACCAGCAAGGAGCCCGCAAGGATGAGAACTACCCCTACCAGCTAGGACCTCAGTCACATGACGAACTTGAAAACCGGCTGGTCGAGTCACAGAACCCAGATGAGGTAGACAGCATCAGCGGGGCGACCCAGACCCATGGCCGGTTTGTCGAGGCCTCCAGGGATGCACTGCGGAAAGCCGAAACAGGAGATCAAACAAGGCCGCCAGCGATTCAGCCTCCTGTAACTCCGATGCCAACGGAAATGCCAGACGATGAGACAACCGACTCAGAGTGGAGAGATGGCACCTATACGGCTAGAACGGATACGGACCAAAATGGTTATTATGGGGAAATTGAACTAGTCATTCGGGACGCTCGTATCGCAGAAGTAACCTACGATGAGAAGGATCAAGAAGGGACTCCGAAGGGCGAGGATTACGCCTATCCGTTAGGCCCTGAGTCGGAGGATAGATACGAAGAACAACTGCTCGCAACACAAGACCCAGAACAGGTAGATAACATAACAGGGGCTACTCAGACCTGGGAACGCTTCAAAGAAACGGTTAGGGACGCACTAGAACAAGCCCAAGGCCAGGGTGAAACCCAGCCGCAGACTGAGCAACAGAGCCAGGTTCCATAAATAAGACGAAGGTGCAAACTGCATCTCCTCGCGGAGACCTGGTTTGCACCTTTTTGTCTTGCCTAAGTTGTGAGTGTTTCTTTACTAATGGGCACAACTGGCGACATCTCAATGTAACCTCGCCAGCCTTGGGGCTCTAGCTGCATTCTTGGCGCTTTGTCTGGTGCGTAGCGGTAACCATAAACCTCAGGGTTAAAGGTACGAATGCGCTCCATACAGAGGTTTACCGTCTCTGCAAAATCATCGTCTTTGTAGGGCTCACCCTGGAAAACCATGAGTGCGCAGGGGGCGAGGTCGATGATGTCAAAGCCGTCAGGTGTTGTTCCCGTATAATCCGCGGAAACCTCTACGCCATGGGCATAGGCTCCTGTTCCTGCAGTGCGCATGGTTTCGGGCAACCACACCCCCACAGGTTCATACAAGGCTTCCTTGATTTCACAGAGAACGTCCCACGCCGCTGAAGCTCCGTTGCTTCCACAACCAATTTCCTCGGCGTAGGCAAAATACTCGTCTGCCCTTTTGCTTCGCTTCAGGATAAGTCGGCGCGCCGGACGCTCAATGATCTGTGTGAAGATGACTACTGTCTTGCTCATGTTTGATACCTCCGCATGCAAATTTGAGCGGTTGAGATAACGGTAGGGTATGAGCCAACCTTCCGGTGCTGGACAGGTAGCATACTTCTTCGGAGAAATCCCGAAGCCGTTTGTAAAGGCTCTTGTGAAACCCTCATGGCTGGAGAATACGAAGTCCAGTGCAATGTCAAGCACCTTGGATTGTCCAGATCGAAGTGCATGGGCCGAAGCGGTCAGTCTTTCACGCCGTAGATACTCGAAGGGAGATAGGCCTGTTTCTCCCCTGAATACACGCGCTGCGTGGTACTGAGAATACCCTGCGACTTTAGCCAAGTCCTGGGCCGTGATTGGTTCTTGCAGATGCTCCGTCATAAATGCTTTCATCCGCCCCACAGCCACTGAACTCTCATCTTGTCTTTGCCCCATTTGATCTCACCCTCTTGATTGCAACTATACGAGTATTCCAACCATAATTCTTGACTTCAAATGCTATTTTCGCTCCGAGCAGCGACCGTGCTTTCGATTGTAATAGTCCGAAAACTCGAGGGCGGCCTGTTCATCAAGGGGTTTACTGATCAGATACCCTTGAACTTTGTCACAACCATGGCTCCTTAAGTATGCCAATTGCTCCTCATGCTCCACACCTTCTGCTACAACAGAGTGTCCAAGCTTATGACCCATGGAGATGATGTCACTTGTGATTGTCTCCTCAGATCGGATCAACATCACCTTATCAATGAAGGATTTGTCGATTTTCAGGCAGTTGACACTGAGCTCTCGTTCCCTTGAAAGGGAAGAATAACCCGTGCCAAAGTCATCGATGCAGCTCTTGATTCCTTGGTCCCGAAGCTGGCCAAGAATTCTATTGATTTCGGCGAAGTTTGACGAAAAAGCGGATTCGGTAAGCTCGATGATGATATGTTCCGGATCTACCTGCATCTCGGCAATGGTGCCTAGAAATTGCTCGACAAAACCTCTGCTTAGTAGCTGAATAACAGAAACGTTAATCGCTACGCTGAGTGTTTCCTGCCCTCTACTCCTGAGCTTGTTCACGAACGCGCATGCCTTCTCTGCAATGATGCTACCGATTGGGATAATGTGTTTCGTTTTTTCGATAATCGGAATAAACTCCAAGGGGGAGACCAGTCCTAACTCGTCACTCCGGTATCGAGCTAATGCCTCAAACCCACAGATGCGATTCTCATGAAGATCCAAGATTGGTTGATATTGCAAGAACAGTCGATCCTTCCCTGTACCCATGGCAATTTGGGAAAGCTCCTGCTGAATGATCTCACGGCGGAAAATCCGTTCTTCAAGCTCCTTGTCATAGAAACACAAGGGGTTGTCCGCATTTTTATCCTAAACCCACAAGAAGACCCCCAGTTCTATAACTGGCGGGATGAATT
>CAZAJB010000191.1:0-3113 GCA_964485345.1 uncultured Clostridiaceae bacterium | reverse complement strand
CTTCGTGGAGTCAACCGCCAGGCGAAACTCTGGCCCCGATATTGTCTGTTCGCCCTGGGTTCCGGTGACGGTAATCAAGGTCACCCGCTCCGAGGGTCCCCGTTCCGTTATTTCCAACCCTTGAATCTCACCGACATTCAAACCTGTCCTGGCCAAAAGATTCCGGAGTTCCCCAGCACTATATTGCGCAGTCCATTCCTTCACATCGTCGGGCACATACTCATTAGCAGGCAGACGCACGCTGGCGGTAAAGGGCGGTTCCTCCTCTTGGTAGTCCAAACCCTCCTTAGCCCGAGCCGTGATGCCGCCTGAGTAGGCATGAAACCAGCCTCGGACGAAACGATTGTCATAGGTCATGACCTCGCCCCGAGTCAGAGCCACCCCTTCTTTGATAGCCTCTGTGACGGCGTCGGGGTTAAAGGCTTGGGTCTCCTGAATCGATGTAGACACATCGGCTCCGTACTTATCCTTGACACCCCCTGTAGCAATAAAATCCATGGTGAAACTCCGGGCAAAGATGGCCTGGGCAGCGTAGGCTTCCACAGGCCAATCTGGAAACATCTCCCCCGCCACAACTCCCGCGAGATATTCCTCAAGCTTCATTTCTCGTATCTGTCCTGTCTCATTTACGTAGACAGAGATCACGGGCTCCTCTTGAAGCTCCCTCACAATATTACGGTCGTCCCCAGACCAGCTGATCAAGAGCGTGACACTGGCAATGACCACAAGCGATAGTCCCAGCACCATAGCGCGATTTTTCATGTAGTCCATACAAATCCTCCTTTGGTCTAGTTAGTTTCACCAAGAAAGTGATCAAAAATCGGCCAAAAGCCGGTTATTATCAAAGTTTTAGGGGAAAATATTACCACTGTTAGCAGGAGAACTCGAATAATCCTAGAATTACTGGGTATATTTCCACCTTAAAGGAGGTTTATTTGTGAACAAAGCAGAGTTGATCGCTAGTGTTGCTGACAAAGCAGGCATGACAAAAAAGGCAGCAGGTGAAGCGGTAGAGGCAGTATTTGCATCCATTTCCGATTCATTGGCCCAAGCTGAAAAAGTAACCATCGTAGGATTTGGCACCTTTGAAGTAAGAGATCGTCAAGAGCGCCAAGGTATCAATCCTTCCACCGGCAAGCCCATTACCATTCCTGCCACGAAGGTTCCTGCCTTCAAACCAGGCAAGTCTCTCCGGGAAGTTGTTAAGTAAGAACATAGTATGAAGAAACACCCTCTAAGCTTAGGGTGCGCCCCCGTAGTCTAGGGGGCTTTTTCTTCTTCTGAAGGGAAAGGAGTTAGCCATGACCTGGTCTAATCTCGTGCAAGTCGTGAGCAAGTTGCGCTCTCCTGATGGTTGTCCCTGGGACAGACAGCAGACCCACGAAAGCCTGAAACGCTTCTTGCTAGAGGAAACATATGAGCTTTTCGAGGCTCTCGATGAACAAGAGCCCGAATCCATCAAAGACGAGCTTGGAGATGTCCTGTTGCAGGTTCTCCTCCATGCAGAAATCGAGAACGAACAAGGGGCCTTTTCTATAGACGATGTAATCACGAATCTGGCTAACAAGTTGGTGCGGCGCCATCCCCATGTCTTCGGCGATGTTCAGGCCGAGACAGCAGAACAAGTCACCAAGACTTGGGAGGCCATTAAAAAAGAAGAACATGGCATGGCAGAGCGCGTCTCGGCTCTAGATGGGGTACCCGCCGTCTTCCCTGCCTTAATGCGCGCGGAAAAGATCCAAAAGAAGGCTGCCAAGGTGGGCTTTGATTGGGATGACACTCAGGAGGTTGCGGAAAAAGTCCACGAAGAAATCGAGGAACTGCAGCAGGCGGTTGCCAGCGGTGTGCACGAGGAAATGGAGGATGAACTAGGCGATCTGCTCTTTGCCGTCGTGAACCTGGCACGTTTTATCAAGGTCGATCCGGAATTTGCGCTGCAAAGGGCCACTGCGAAGTTTACAGACCGCTTTCATTTGGTGGAAGCCTATGCCAACGCGGAGAACATCGACTTAACCGACCTCAGCCTCGCCGAACTCAATGTACTCTGGGATCGGGCTAAGGATCAGCTCCGCAAGAAACCCCAAGCTTGAAGCGAAACGGCGAGGGGTTTACCAATGACCGGTAACAAGTGAACGTCGCGCTCCGTTAGGCTGCCAGTGATCATGAGGGAGAGAAAGTAGAGTATAAAACCGCTGAGTAGGGCCACAAGGCTCGCCAATCCACTCGAGATGAAATAGGCTAGGGTATCGTAGACAAAGTACATCCAAGCGGCTGCCAGAACGGTGCAGACCGAAGGATACAAGAGACTATGATGCAGGTTAATGGCCTTACCCACTCGCTTGAAAACGGAGAGCAAGTTGAGGAGGGCGATCACCGCCCAGCCTAGGGTTGTAGCCCACGCGGCACCGAGGATACCAAAGCTCGGATCGGCCAGGAGATAGTAATTGAGGGCGAATTTTACCACCACACCGCAAGCGAGATTAGCTACCGGAATCAACATATGCCCTAACCCCTGCAAGATACCTGTGTTAGCCTGGATCAGGCCCAGAGAGATAGCTCCGAAGGCTAAGATACGCAGGGGGGCCCCAACCTGAGCATAGCCAAAAAGTACTTGACTAAGAGGTTCTCCTAAGACAAATAGGGCGGCACAAGAAGGGATCCCAAAGATCAGTGCAATGCGCAACGCCTCTTGCGATCGATGCCTGACCAATCCCTTGCTGTCGAGCGCCCAAGCCTCGGACATGGCTGGCACCAAGCTCGTGGCCAGAGCGACGGTAACCACATTAGGAAACTGGGCCAAAGTGAGAGCCATTCCGAGATGACCGAGTCCTTCCCGGATCATAGCTGCAGAAAAGCCTGCTAGTTGCATACGCATGGGTATAAGGAGGCTATCTGCTAACTGCATAATGGGCCACAAAATGGTGGCTATTACCGCTGGAAAAGCCAGTGAAGTAAGTTTCTGCACGATTTTCCAGAGAGACGGAGAACTACGGTTCCTCCTAGTTGGGCCAATGGCTTCGAGCAATGTATCCCGCCTAAACAGATAGTAGACGGCCAAAACGAACCAACCCGCGAATTCACCAGCAATGAATCCCCAGGCAATTCCAGTCACC
>CAZAJB010000190.1:0-3205 GCA_964485345.1 uncultured Clostridiaceae bacterium | reverse complement strand
TCTGTACCCGCTGCGTAGAGGCAACCGATAATCGCTCCAGCACTGGTACCTGTTATGATATCAATTGGAATCTGGGCTTCCTGCAACACTTGGAGAACGCCGAGATTGGCCAAGCCTCTGGCCGAACCCGACCCCAATGCTACTCCCACCTTGGGATTAGGCATAAACTTCACCTCGTCTTCGTATGAATTAGCACAACAAACGAAAGGGGTGTGCGGCTTATGACTCGAAGCCGTGCGTTAGCTGTGGCCATATTCTCTCTAGCTGCCATGATCATAGCCTTCCCCGAGGTAGCGTTCCAGGCATCCCTCGAAGGACTCAAACTCTGGTTTGAGATTGTCCTGCCGACTCTTTTACCCTTTTTTATTATGGCTGACTTACTGATGGGTTTAGGTGTAGTACATTTCTTGGGCTCACTGCTTGAGCCCATCATGCGTCCCCTCTTTAGGCTCCCTGGAGTAGGAGCATTTGCTGTAGCAATGGGGATCACCGCCGGCTATCCCCTAGGGGCAAAAATAACCGGGGAACTAGCACGTTCTAAGCAGTTGACCCAAGTGGAAGCCGAGCGCTTAGTGAGCTTTGCCAATACCGCAGGACCACTCTTCTTGATTGGGGCAGTTGGCGTTGGTATGTTCGGCCAAGCTGAATTAGGAATCACCTTACTCATCGCGCACATCGCGGGCGCGATCTTTGTGGGGTTCTGTATGCGCCTACACAAAGGACCCGAAAGTCCTCGAGTTCAAGCTAGGGGGGCGTATTTTGGGAGGGCGCTCCAAGCGTTAGATAAAGCGAGAGAGACCGACGGGCGATCCCTGGGAGCTTTATTTAGTGATGCGGTACGCGGTACCATTCAATCCCTGCTCTTCATTGGTGGCTGCATCATGGTGTTTTCTGTTCTTGTCCAGGTAATCGGTGCCACTGGCATTCTCGGTCCCCTCAAGACCCTGCTAGGTGGTGCTCTAAGCCTAGTGGGCTTAGATCGGAGCTTGGCCACGGCCCTGCTCTATGGATTCTTCGAAACCACCCTCGGCGCTCAAACAGCCAGTCACGCTAGTGCAGCCATAGGCGCCCAAGCGACCATGGTCAGCTTCATCATTGGCTGGAGTGGCCTCTCCGTACACATGCAAGTGGCATCCATGCTCAGTGGCACAAAGGTACGTTTCAAACCCTATCTTTATGCTCGCCTTTTGCACGGGCTTTTCGCTGCCATCACCACCGCCCTCCTGTTGGGACCGGCCAGTTTTATTCCGGCGTCCCTCAAGAAGTCGCTACCAGCCGTCAGTTCAGCCCACTACCTCAATGGTAGTGTTGCCGCACGCTTCTTAGCATCTGCACGTCTGGCCACAAGCTTTCTCTTGATTCTGGTACTGATCTTGAGTGTAGTGTGGCTTTTAAAAAGAATGATTTATATATCGTTAAAGCCTCGTTCTTAGTCTTCCTTAGTTAGCTCCTGTTTACCCGCTTCAACCACCTGGAGCGTCTTGTTGAGAGCTGCGCTAAGGTCCGAAAGAATCTGCTTGGCATACTCCTTAGAACCTTGTTCGATCTCGGCAGACTGGCGTTTCGTCTCCTCCAAGAGTCGTTTGCTTTCAGCCTCAGCCTGGCGGTAGATCTCGCTATTGTGTACTAATTTTGCCGCGTATTCTTCTGCCTTGGCAATCATACGTTCTGCCTGCTCTTGACCTTCGGCAATCATCTTATCCTTCTCCGATGAGACTGCCTCGGCACGTCGCACCTCTTCGGGAATTGCTGTTCGAATAATATCGAGCAGATCAAAGAGCTCATCGGCATCAACAAGAACCTTACCAATCAAAGGAACCTCGGGTGCCTTTTCTACTAGCGCTTCAAGTTGGTCAATTAAGACCTGAAGATTCACTCGGTTCACTGTTACCTCTCCCCACTATCAAATTTGTTTCGTAATAACGACGCCACCTGGGGACTCACCCATTTTGAAACATTGCCGCCGAGTTCGGCCACCTCTTTTACAGCAGACGAGCTAATAAATGAATACTTGCTGCTCGTCATCATAAAGACGGTCTCGATTGCCTCATCAAGATGCCGATTCATCGCGGCAAGCTTAAACTCAAACTCAAAATCCGTGACAGCCCGCAGGCCTCGTACTATAGCAATGGCATTCTTTTGCTTGGCATACTCCACCGACAAACCATAAAAGGTTTCGATTGTAACATTGCTCATGCCCTGTACTTCTGCTCGCAACATTTCCATCCGTTCCTCAATGGAAAAGAGCGGGGTCTTGTGGGGATTATGTAATATTGCTACATAGAGGTGATCGAACAGCGTGCTTCCCCGCTTAATAATATCTAGGTGCCCATATGTGACGGGGTCAAATGTCCCTGGGCAAACCCCAATTCTCACTCTAATTCCCCCTCGGATAATAAAACAAAAGTATGGTATCTCCATAACGCTCAGTACGTTCAAGGCAAAGTTTCGACACGCCTAGGGGTGCTTCCTCTTTTTTGCCAACTTCCGCAATGATTATTCCTTCTTTTTTCAACACAGCTAGACTGGCCGGATGCTCTAAAGTCTTGGCCACCAGCCCTTGGTTATAAGGAGGATCCAAAAACACAAAGTCAAATTGTCGACCACGTCGTTCCAGTTGGACCAAGGCCCGCAAAACGTCATTGGTGAAAATCTCACCACCGCTCAGGCCGGTCTTCTCAACATTGGAGCGAATTTGCGCAGTACAAGCACGACTCGCATCGACCCATACCACATCCTGGGCTCCCCTACTTAATGCTTCCAAGCCCATAGCGCCGCTCCCTGCATAAAGGTCGAGAAAGCTACTGCCTTGAATGGAGGGTCCCAAAATGTTAAATAAAGCCTCCTTGACACGATCCCCTGTGGGTCTAGTGGCTAAACCCGGTACACTGGCCAACTTTCTTCCTTTAGCTTTTCCAGCTATTACTCGCAAAGTGGACGCCTCCTCACCGATCCTGACGATCTAATTCCGCAAGCAACTGGGGATAGGATTCCAAGAGAGGATCCATTGTCAAAAGCTCCCGGACCGCATGTGCAGCTTGTTGCAGGATATCTTGGTCTCCCTGTAAGTCTGCTAAGCGAAACAATGGTTGCCCCCATTGGCGAATTCCCAGTAAATCTCCGGGTCCCCTGAGGCGCAAGTCCTCTTCTGCAATGAAAAATCCATCATTCGAACGGCGCACAACCTCGAGGCGTTCTCTACTAT
>CAZAJB010000189.1:0-3211 GCA_964485345.1 uncultured Clostridiaceae bacterium | reverse complement strand
AGCATGTAACCATTAAAGGCAACCAGGATGCCAATGGTGATATCCCCTTGCATCACGTAGTATCCGCCCACCAGTAAAATCACCAGGGCACCAGCGCCCGAGATGAACTGGTTAAATGGCGCGTATTTCGCTCGAATTTCCGAGGCAGCAAGATGATCTTCTGTCAGATCGCCTGCCACTTCCTTGAACCGCGCCTTTTCGTCTTCTTCCCGCCCCGAAGCCTTAACCACCTGAATCCCCGTGATGTTTTCTTGTACATAGGAATTCAGGTCCTCAAAGGATGTGCGAATGGAGCGGAAAACCGGCTGTAACTGGCGAGACATGCTTCTGGTGGTCATGTAAAGAAAGGGTAGCATCAGCATGAGGAAGAGAGTCAACGGAACATTGAGTCGCAACATGACGATCACGGTAAACAGTAGGGTAAATGCAGCTTCAAAAGCCTGAACATAGCCTACGTTTAGAAACATCCGCACTGCGCGCAAATCGCCCACGAGTCGGTTCATTATGAGCCCAGTACGTTCTCGATCAAAGAATGCGAAGGATTGCTGTAACAAACGCCGAAAGAGCTCGCTACGCATATCGTAGAGAACACCCTGGGATGTGTATTGAAAAATGTAGCTCTTAAAGTACTGCACAATTACCCGGAGAAATGTCATCCCTAAAAAAACGAGAGCCAGGGTAGTAAAGAGCTCGTAGTCTCCTCCCACCAAGACATCATCAACGATCATCTTCGTGAGGTAGGGCTTGACTAAACCAAGCACAATCGCGATAAAGGCCAAGCCTAAACCGACCAGATTGAGTCTTTGAAAGCGATGTGAATAGTGCATCAGACGCTTAAGATAAGGCATGCTTGACAGATTTCCTTTCCACAAAGTCTGGATTTACAAAAATGGTCACTTCAGGCACTTCAGGCTGCTCAATCCGGGCTAATAAGCGCGTGGCCGCCACGTGGCAGGCGTGATCTAGATTGAGATCAAAGGTAGTCAGGGGCGGAAGCACCCACGACGCGATTTCCATATTGCCACTACCAATCACGGAGACTTGCGCCGGAACAGCAATGTCCTTTTCGTGTAAGTACTTTACCAACCGAATCGCAGTGCGATCACTATTACAGACAAAAGCCGAGGGCAAGTTGCCAGCTGCAATCATGTCCTCTACTCCCTCTTCTAAGCCTTCGTGAGCATCAATCACATAGTCGGGATTGAACTCAATTTCAGCTTGGGCTAACGCTTTGCGGTAGCCGTTTAAGCGCTGGCAGGTATTGAACCTTCCTTCCACCCCAATTAGCCCAATCTGGCTATGGCCCTTCTGCAGAAGATGCTGCGTCGCCTGGTAGCCTGATCGATGAAAGTCAAAATAGACAAAATCTGCATCTACTTGATCTGAGGTCCCATTCAGAATAACTATATTGGGAACATGCTGCTGAATAAAGACTGCATAGGAATCAACAAACTGCCCCAAGAGAATGACCCCATCAATGGAATGCCCTTTTTCCAGGTTTGCAGGGAGCACGCTTTCTTCTTGTTTCGACCTTTCCACAAACTCCATACTAAAACCCATGCCGAGTTCACGAATATAATGCTCTAGACTTTGTACCAAGAGGCTAAAGTTGCTCGAATCAGCCTCGAACCTGCGGCGAATTAAGAGGAGCACCTTCTTACGAGTCGTTTTCTTGCCCCGTTTATAACCTAATTCCTCCGCTTTACTTCGGATCCGTTCCCGCAGCTCATCACTGACACCGGGACTTCCAGATAAGGCGCGACTGACTGAGATGGACGAAACCCCCAAAGCCTCAGCGATCTGTGCTATGGTTATCTTTTTGCTCATCCTACTCCCCCCTTTGTTTCTACAGCATATCAAACTAACGTTACAATTTCCACTTTTCTAACGTTAATTCCTCGTTTTTTTACCGCTAAAACACTGTCCTTCGATCAATCCGTAATGTTTTGCCAGTTCATACGTACATACAGCTGAAAGATAAGAGAGGGGTGACCAAGATGAAGGTTCGAGAACTCATCCATCGTCTAGGGGAAAACGTCGAGGAAGTGCTGGAAAAGGCGGTTCAGTGCCAGACACCAGGTGATCTCATTCAACTGGCTCAAGACAATAATATTGCACTTTCTCAAGCAGAGGCGTCAGAAGTGCTTGAGATCATGCATGCCAAGCCTGGTGAGCTTTCAGAGAGCGAACTAGACACAGTGACAGGTGGTATTGCTGAGAGTACCGGCAAATCATTCTGCCCTCGCTGCGGGGGTAAGAATCTGGACAGTATCGGAAAGAACACGGGGAAAAGCAGATGCCTAGACTGCAACCATGAATGGTACCCTGTTTACCAAAACTAAGATCAACCACAAGCCCCGGGAGCCTCTCGCGGGGCTTTTTGCGATCTCTACTCTTTTGGGGCAATTATGGTATAATTCATGGGAAACACTTCTTCGCACCCCATAGCCGCCAAACGACCATTTACAAGGAGGAAGTCCATGCAAAAAATCCTATTCGTTGCCCATTGCCTCTTGAACACTGCCTCAAAAGTAGAGAGGGGACCCAAAGAGGGGGCTAAGCAGGAGGAAGAACTGCGAGTTACTGTGCTCAAAAGGGCCTTCGAAAAGGGAGTTCAGCTCATCCAACTACCCTGTCCCGAGTTTACGCTCTATGGTGCCTCCCGTTGGGGACATGTTTATGAGCAATTCGACAACGAGTTTTTCAAAGCCCACGCCCGAAAAATATTAGCACCCATCATCCTAGAAATGCAGGAGTACCTAGCCCACTCCCATAGGTTCGAAGTTTTGGGTGTGATCGGTATTGATGGCAGCCCGAGTTGCGGCGTTTCCTACACCTGTCGCGGCGAGTGGGGTGGCGAGCTCAGCCGAAGGAGTGATCTCCAGGCGAAGATCAGCACAGTACCCTTAGCCGACAATGCTGGTATTTTTATGGAAGTACTGCAAGAGCTGATGCTCGAAGCCGAAATTGACCTGCCTCTGGTGGGGCTCTTTGCCCCGGAGCGCCAGCGGGTATTATCACTCCTGAATTTTGCATAGACTCATAAACTCATAAACTTACGCCAAGACCCTTCCAAAAGTTATCCTTAGAACATGACAGCTGTCATGTTCTTTTGTTTACAGCTCGATTCTCTATTATAGTATTTTTCAATCTACTGGACTTAAGTATCGGGATATACGATTGGAAGGATAATAAGGCCTGGTATAAGATG
>CAZAJB010000188.1:0-3223 GCA_964485345.1 uncultured Clostridiaceae bacterium | reverse complement strand
ACCACACCTTCATGTTCCAGTTTAAGCACACCACAATACTGGTTACGCCAACCCACCTGCACCGATAGACGGTGCACCAGTTCCATCTTCTCTTCATACTGGGGCGGAGTATCACCATACTTCGGTAACACAACCCGCACATGTACGCCTGCCCTTTGTAGCTCCTGGGGCAGGGCTCCAATTACATCGGCCAAACCACCCGTCTTCGAAAAGGGAACACCTTCAGCAGCGACAAAAAGTACGTTCACAGTATCCCTCCTAGACCTCAGACGATTTGGCAATCACCATGGGAAAGCTTGGATCTCCAGCTAGAGACTTGCCAGCTGAGATGGTAACATCCTTATCTAAAATCACATTCCTCAGGCTGACCCCAGGCCCTAACTTCGCCTTTTGCATGATGATCGAATCCTTAATCGTCACACCTGGACCTACCTCTACACCCCGGAAGAGGATACTATTTTCCACCGTACCCTCAATCGTACAACCAGTAGCGATCAGAGAATCTTGCACCCTAGAACCCTCCAAGTAGCGAACGGGAGCTTCATGCTTCACCTTGGTATTAATCAAGCCATGGCTGAAGAACAAATCCCGCCACACCTCAGGCTTGAGGAGATCCATACTATGCTGGTAATAACTCTTGAGGGAGTTAATGACCCCCACATAACCCCGGTGCTCATAGCCGAAGATCTTAAGCTCATCCAAGCGGGGCATAATGGCATCGGTGAAGAGATCCCGCTTCTGTCTCGCACTATAGTAATCCACCAAGGAGATTAAAAGATCCTTGCGCATGATAAACATGTTCAAGGAAACCTTGCGGCTCGTACACTCCCTTGGATTTAGGGCAATATCTGTGATCCGGCCTTCACCATCGGTTACAACCGCTGTATACGGTGGATGGGATGCTAGCTTCCCCTCTTGATTATAAATCACGGTGATATCGGCGTCCTTCTCCAAATGATAGGCAAAAGCCGCTCTGTAATCCAGATTCGTGACCATACTACAACCAGAAAAGAGGGCATACTCCTGCCGACTCTTTTCCAAGTAGCTCCGATTGTGCCTTAGGTTACTTAAATTGCTGCTCATTCCTTCGCTGCTATCTGTCCGGAGGGGAGCAGGCAGAAGAAACATCCCATCCCTTTGGCGGTTCAAGTCCCACTCCTTGCCATCCTTAATGTGATCCAAGAGGGGACCAAATCGATCATTTAAGAGAATGCCGACATTCCGGATCCCGGCATTCACCATATTACTCAGGGTAAAATCGATCACCCGGTAACGTCCTCCAAAGGGCACGGCCCCTAAGGTACGGTGAAGGGTGAGTTCTCCCAAGCCTTCTGTCGGTTCAGACAAATCAATAATGCCAAGTAAGTCTCTCATCTCCATGCCTCCCCTAGGAAATCCATTCTTCAGGAAATTCCGGCCACTCCGCCACGCTCAGCACTGTTCCTTCCACAATCCGCATCGTCCCTGGTACACACACATTATCCTCGATCACCGTAATCCCGTTTTCGTTACTGATTTCAACCTTCTCACCGGGTCTGGCTGGAACCCCAATCTTCGCACCAGCCTCAACAATGGTGTTCTCTCCAATGATCGCCTTATGGACGAGGGCACCTTTGCCAATCTTAACCCCAGGCATAATGACGGAATCCGTCACCTCAGCACCCTCCTCAATTTGGGCACCTGTGAAGATCACCGAATGGTGCACCCTGCCTAGAACCAAGCATCCGTCACTTAAGAGAGAACCCTGCACATCCGCCAGAGGGCCCACCAACTGGGGCGGATAGGTATGATTGAGGGAAAAGATCTTCCATTTGGAGTCATTGAGCTTCAGATCGGGATCCTTTTTAATCAGATCCATATTCGCTTCCCAGAGCGAATCGACAGTCCCAACATCCTTCCAATACTCCCTAAAGGCATAGGCGTAAAGCGGTTCCCCCGCCTTAAGCATCTTTGGAATGATATTCTTGCCAAAGTCATTGCTCGATTTTGGATCCGCCTCATCTGCTTCTAAATAGGATCGCAGTTCTTTCCAATTAAAGATATAGACTCCCATGGAAGCCAAGTTGCTCTTCGCCACCTTGGGCTTTTCCTGAAACTCTACGATGCGGCCCTGTTCATCCGTCTTCATCACACCAAAACGATGTGTCTCTTCCCAGGGCACTGGAATCACGGCAATGGTACCCGCAGCACCCTTACTCTTGTGGTAACTGAGCATCTTACTGTAATCCATCTTGTAAATGTGATCGCCCGAGAGAATTAGCACATACTCTGGGTCATGCTGGGCGATAAAGTCGATGTTCTGGTACACGGCATTCGCAGTTCCCTTATACCACTCGCCCCCTTGGTCTTTCACGTAGGGAGGCAATACAGACACTCCGCCGCCACTACGATCTAAGTCCCAGGCGCTACCAATGCCAATATAGGCGTTCAGGGTGAGCGGCTGGTACTGGGTTAAGACGCCGACTGAATCGATACCCGAGTTCGAGCAGTTGCTCAAGGTAAAATCGATAATCCGGTACTTCCCCCCAAAGGGGACAGCTGGCTTCGCCAGTTTCTTGGTAAGAATCCCTAAGCGGCTACCTTGACCACCCGCCAAGAGCATGGCTACAAGTTCCTTCTTCTGCATTACTACCCCTCCCGATCTAGATTTCTTCTGCCATCTTCCGTAAAAAGACCGTGGCCAGTGGCGGCAGCGTAAGCTCAAGGGAATACTCCTGTCCGTGCCACTTGACCTCCTTCGCCTGAATGGAGCCTGGATTACCCTGTCCAGATCCGCCCCAAGCAGGGTCATCACTATTAAAGACCTCGACATACTCCCCACCCTCAGGTAGACCAATCCGGTAATGTTCCCTGACAACGGGCGTGAAGTTGACAACTACAACAAGAAAGTCCTGAGGGTCCTCCGCTCTACGAATAAAGGAGAGAACACTTTGCTCGCTATCATTGGCATCAATCCAGGCAAAGCCAGACCAGCTTTGATCGCACTCCCAGAGGCTTGGATTTTCCTTATAGAAGTGGTTTAGAGCCTTGTTGTATTCCCACATCTGACGATGCATGGGATAATCAAGGAGATGCCAATCTAGATCTTCATCATACTTCCACTCGATAAACTGGCCAAACTCATAACCCATAAAGAGGAGCTTCTTACCTGGATGTCCCATCATATATCCTAAGAAGGCCCTGAGATTGGCAAACTTCTGCCAATAATCCCCCGGCATCTTAT
>CAZAJB010000187.1:0-3238 GCA_964485345.1 uncultured Clostridiaceae bacterium | reverse complement strand
GGGGGACTGACCCCCCAAAATTTGCCAGAATTTGAAGGGTTTTCATCTGCCGCGTTGTATTAGTAATATGTTACGGATGTTTTAAAAAGGAGGAAAGTGTAATGAAGAAACAGCGTTGGGCTTTGTTGTTGCTAGTAGCTGTCTTGGGAGTCCTTTTTATTTCCGCACTGGCTGGTGCCGATCCGGTGACACTAACCCTAGGTTCTTGGCGCGTAGATGATGTGGAACAAGTGAATAGACTACTCGATGCCTTTCATCAGAGTCATCCTGATATTCGCATCCGCTTCAATCCCACCAATCCACCGGACTATAACGCGGTGCTCCGCACCCAGCTCACCGGGGGAACAGGACCTGATCTAATGTACGTTCGCTCGTTCAAAGTAGGGCAGGATTTGTTTGCGGAAGGCTATTTGGAGCCCTTGACGGGCCTTGAGGGACTCGAAGAGAACTATTCTGAAGGGTCTTTGGCTGCTTGGGGTCTCGATGGTGTTTCGTTCGCGGTTCCATTTATGGCCGTTTCCCATGGTATTTACTACAACCTAGACTTGTTCAACAAACATGGCCTAGAAGTACCGAAAACCTGGGAAGAGCTCTTAGAAGTAGCGCAGACATTGCAGGAAGCCGGCGTGATTCCCTTTTCCAACGGTTCAAAAGACGAATGGGACATGAACGAAATTGTCTTTATGAACCTTTTGCCCAACTTCATTGGGGGAAGGGAAGCAAGGCTCCAGTACGAGAAGGGAGAAGTACCATTTAACGATGAGAAAATGGTCTCTGCCTTTGGGGCCCTGCAAGACATCGCACCTTACCTGCCAGCAGGACAAGAAGGTGTATCCTATTACGATGCCCAACAGCTTTTCCTCTTGGGCCGGGCTGCCATGTTCTTTGGAGGTTCATGGGATGTGGCCTTCTTTGTTAACTCAGAGCCAGATTTTGCCTGGAGTGTATTTGCCACACCTGCGCCGTCTGCAAGGCCCACCGTTGTCACGTTCCATCCTGATGCAGGCCTTGGCTTGAATAGCGCCTCTCCCCACAAGGAAGCAGGCTTGACCTTCTTGAGCTGGCTTACCACAGTGGAAGCGGCACAGATTCTGGCTGATGAGATTCCCGGGTTCTATCCGCTAAACGAGACCTCTATTACGCTTCAGGATAAGTACGCCAATGACTTTTATGGCCTTCATGAAGGCAAAGATGTAGATGCACGCTTCGTCTGGCCCGAGCTCCAGTCAGGGGATCCCGATGGATACATTCTGACCCAGACCGCGGCTTTGGCTGTGGTAAAGGGTAGCATGACACCCCAGGAAGCTGCCGATCATCTGCAGGAAGGCCTGGAAACCTGGTTTACACCAACACAAAAGTTCAAGAAATAGAAAGTGAATGACAAAGGCCTGGTATGGGGGGAACCCTGTACCAGGCACTAAGGAGTACGTCCTATGGCGCAAGCAAAGAAATGGTTTCGAAAAGGTCAGTGGTTCTTGTTTACCCTACCCGCGCTCGTGATCTATGTGTGGTTTATGGCTTATCCTCTGTTCAACTCCATGCGGCTCAGCTTGTATACGGGTACAGGTTTGGTGCCGTCACAGTTTGTAGGACTACAAAATTATATTGAGCTCTTCACCAATCCACTTTTCAAAGATCGACTCCTTGGTGCTTTGAAGAATACCTGTATCCTCTTTGCAATTTGCATGGGCGTCCAAAACACGCTCGGCCTTATGTTTGCCAATATCCTAGCAGGCCGCCTAAAAGGCCGTTCCTTTTTTCGCA
The DNA here is from genome assembly GCA_964485345.1 of uncultured Clostridiaceae bacterium. GTDB lineage: Bacteria > Bacillota > Limnochordia > Darwinibacteriales > Darwinibacteriaceae > UBA5420. Next base: position 1,474 of record CAZAJB010000187.1, on the reverse strand, counting down.
CGATCATCTTTTTGCCTGCGACTATGTCGGTTCTAGTTACAGGCTTTTTGTGGAAACTGATCCTAAACCCCCACTGGGGGGCGGTGAACCAGATTCTGGTCAAGTTTGGGTTCAAACAGTTTGAGGCATACCCCTGGCTGGGAAAACCCGAGACAGCCATGATCATGGTAGGCCTTGTAACCGCGTGGCAATGGGTGGGCATTCCCACCATGATATTTCTCGCTGGCTTGCAGGGTATCTCTGAGGACATTCTCGAGGCGGCCAGTATTGATGGAGCTTCGGGAACGCAGGTTTTCTGGAGAATAAAGCTACCGCTCTTGACCCCGGTGATGGGCTTGGTTTCTGTGATGACCTTTGTGGGAAACTTCAATGCCTTTGACATCGTCTTCGCCATGACCAATGCCAGGGGGGCACCGGAGTATTCTACCGACATCATGGGCACCTTATTCTATCGCATCGGGATCGCTGGGCAGCATCCCGTGGCCCAGCCGAACATGGGTGTAGGTGCAAGTATTGCCACCGTCATCTTCTTTATCTTATTTCTCGGAGTATCCCTTTGGATCTATTCCAGAGAAAGGGGGATCAGGCGGCAATGAAACAAAGACGCAGTAAACTCATGCACTATCTCATTCTCTTGGTCTGGTCTTTCGTCGTTCTCTTTCCAGTTTGGACCATGCTTGTAAACTCACTAAAACGACAGCTGGACATTTTTAGGAACCCCTTCGCCTTTCCAGCTATCCCAAACTTCAGTGGTTATCTGTATGTGCTCCAAGACAGTGACTTTCTCGTCTATTGTTGGAACACGCTCTTTGTTGTGGGGCTCACGATTTTTATTACGCTCTTTATTGGCTCCCTTGCCGCCTATGCCCTGGCGTTTTGGCAGGGACGTGCTGCCAAGTTTGTGTATCTCTTGTTCCTGTCGGGGATCATGATTCCCATTAGGCTTGGAACCATCAATATTTTCCAGATTGTTCGTTCCTTAGGTTTGATGGGTTCTTTGTACGGCTTAATTCCCGTCTATATAGCCTGGGGTCTTCCTATGGCGATCTTTGTGCTGACAACCTTCATTCAGGAGCTACCACGGGAGTTGATTGAGGTGGCAGAGATCGATGGGGCTTCACGCCTAGGCATCTATTATAACGTGATTCTTCCCCTCATTAGGCCCGCCCTTGGCACGGTGGCCATTATAAACTTGATCAATATCTGGAATGATGTTTGGTTCCCCCTGATCTTCAACCTGAAGGAAAGCCATCGTACGCTTATGCTGGGTGTCACCTATTTCTTTGGAACGTACCAAACGGACTGGACAAAGGTTTTGGTGGTTCTCACGCTAGCTTCACTTCCCATCATCATCCTGTATGTCTTGATGTCCAAGCAATTCATCAAGGGACTAACGGCCGGTGCTATAAAGGGGTAAAAGGGGCACTCCAGGGCTAAGTTCGAAATTCGTCAAATTGTGTGAGTTCCTGGCCCC
>CAZAJB010000186.1:0-3240 GCA_964485345.1 uncultured Clostridiaceae bacterium | reverse complement strand
CCTGCTAAGCCGAAACTATTTATTTCTAAGCATCAAGGGTGCGGAAAGTGAGTTTATATCCATCGCCGGACTAGGGATCGGCATCAGCCTCCCAAGCTTAGATGCACTCATCACAGCATCCATCGAAACAGAGCAACGGGGAACCATTACTTCAGTCTATAGTGGTATGCGGTATGCTGGAGTAGCCATCGGGCCTCCCTTGTTTGCCCTGCTTCTACAATACTCGGTTGCCTCTCTCTTTTTGGTCGCCAGTGGTTTGGGTCTAATTGCAGCGGGCCTGGTATTCATCTTAATTCGCCCGCCACAGAAAGATGTTTGACATTCATTTCACTATTCCACTTGTAAAAGTGTAACTAAGTGATATACTGGTGGAAAGTGAAAGGATGGTGTAATCATGGTAGAAGGTAGTCACATTGAATACAAGCGTCAATACACTCCTGACCTACGAAAAGAAGTCGTAGCCTTTGCTAATTCTGGTGGGGGCATCATCTATGTCGGGCGAGACAACGAGGGAAATATCTACCCACTAGCCAATATCGACGAAACGCTGACCCAAATTACAAATAGCATCCGCGACAGCATTCTGCCAGATTTGACGATGTTTGTGGCATATGAAACTGGAGAAACCGGCATTGTCATCACAGTTCGGGAAGGAACACATAAGCCCTATTTCTTGTCTGAGAAGGGACTAAAGCCCTCTGGTGTTTATGTTCGCCAGGGATCGTCCAGCGTCCCTGCTAGTTTTGATCAAATCCGTACAATGATCAAACTAACCGATGGCGATAAATTCGAAACAGCCCGTTCCTTGCAACAAGAACTCACCTTCCATGCAGCAGTACAGGAATTCTCTAGCCAAGGTGTGGAGTTTGGCCCGAATCAAATGCGATCCCTTGGCATCGTCGGAGGAGACGGCCTGTATACGAATCTTGGTCTATTGCTGTCTGACCAATGTACACACACCATCAAACTAGCTGTCTTTAGCGGTACAGGGAAAGGGGAGTTCAAGACTCGCAAAGAAATCAGCGGCTCCGTCCTGAGGCAGGCACATGCCGCATTCGATTTTCTTAGCCTAGCAAATAATCTTGCTGCTACCTTTTCTGGGCTTGATCGCATCGAACAATATGATTATCCCGAAGAGGCGATACGCGAAGCGATGCTCAACGCAATCGTCCACCGGGATTACGCCTATTCCGGAAGCACCATCGTGAACATTTACGATGACCGAATTGAATTTGTTTCTCTAGGTGGTCTCATGCCTGGTTTGCGAACAGAAGATTTGTTTTTAGGAATTTCTCAACCACGCAATGAAAAACTCGCCAATATCTTCTATCGCCTGAAGCATATAGAAGCCTATGGAACGGGCCTACGTAGAATTATGCAGTATTACGATGATTTTGATGTCAAACCCGTAATTGAAGCAACCAATGGTGCTTTTAGGCTAACTATGCCAAACATGAACCACGTCCGTCCCCTTAGAGCGAAGGATCACCATAAGCCTCAACATACGATCATCTTGGAGTATCTGCAAGAACATCCCTATGTCACAAATGAAATCGTTCAAGAACTTCTCTCTGTCAAACAGACTAGAGCTTATACGATTATACGTGAAATGGTCAATGTGGGCCTCATTGTCAAAGATGATATTGGCAATCAAACGAATACATACGTACCCAGCAAGAAAGGGGATACTTAGAAAAAGACCGTCACCCCGAGCTTCTTTCTGCTAAGATTCAGTTCTACCTGCTCGAAAAATCGCCAATGAAGACCGAATTCCCGATTCGGACCTTGCTTAAGCCAGCTTAACTTGAAATCGCCCAAAAGAGCCTCCACGTTCAAACGCCAGTGGAGCTCTTGCTCACCATAGCCAGCCCCCACCCAAAACCTTGTCAACAACGAGCTATAAAGATCATATTCGACCCAAGGATGAAGCCCCTCCCCAGAGAAGAGGACGCCAGCACGCCAGCGATGAGCTGGTGATAGAGTAAGCTCGCCTTAATGCGGGTACGAATAACGGAGGCTATGCCTTTCACGACTCGGTTTAGCTTCAAAATCAACCATGGGAAGATGCTTGGTAAATGCTTCGTGAAGCCAGAATTCGTCCATAGGTTCAAGTTCCTCGAAGGCTGGTCCCTTCACGAACAACGAAACCAATAGATCATCCCTTGTTAGCCCGGCATGGTGACCTTTCGGCCCCAGTAGATAATAGGGAATCTGAGGCCCATTTAAGACAAAGACAATATGCCCAGCGTCTGGGTTCTGTAAGAGAGTAAAGATGCTAGGTATGGCCGTTGGATACCAGTGGTCTTTTGTCAAAGCAAGCCATGCCTCTTTAGAAAGAAACTCATCCTGATAACCCAGTTGGTCATAGCCGAAATAATCGATCCCATGGTAGATGTATTGGTAGCTGTCGCCCCGAGCGTTGATTTCAAAGGAACCACCGGAAAAATAGCCCGCCACCTTGAGTTCAGATTCTCTAATGATGGTTAGATCAACTGAAGTTTCCGCAATAATCTCTTGGGCAAGTTCAACCTTCTTGCTTGGTTCAGTCAGATAAATATTCGGATAGTACATCAAGTGCAAGTCATCGCCTAGAAGATCGGGGAGCAGACTTTGGTACTCCACCACGATGGCATCATCTAGGGTGGATCCGTGATCGGTGTACAGCACCAAATTGGCGCCCCCAAGCTGCCCTGCCTTGGCCGCACGGCCGAGATATCGATCAAAGTGCTGCAAAGATTGTAGCTGGGCCTCCTGTCCTCCTAAATGACCAATCGTATCGCTATTGATCCAATAGACTTCAAGCACATCGTGGGTTTCCCAATACCTTCCAATATTTAGAAGAGAAAGACCCACCAAGTGATTAACCCCAGGATATTGGAAAACAAAGTGATTGCGACTGAGTCTTGAGACCTGACTCATCATCTCCACAAACACCTTCACCAAACCAACCTTGTCGCCTGTTTCATGCTCAATGTAAGCCCAGCCCACAATGCCTTCCGAATTATCAAGACCCTGTCTCATCCGCGTCAGCACTAGAGGTATCTCGCCAGGGAAGGATGATATCAACCTCGATACTATTCTTTGCATCAAAGAACAACGCGTAGCCTCTGATGGTAACGGTTTCTCCTATGGCGGGAGTTACTATCAGCTCACGGACGGCAAAACGAGTGTCTCGGTGAATACTACGCTCTCTCAGAGCCATCATTCCGTTTGAGTTGAGCCACCCTCTCGGTGAAAACT
>CAZAJB010000185.1:0-3260 GCA_964485345.1 uncultured Clostridiaceae bacterium | reverse complement strand
ATCGGTACGTTGACCCTGCTGACCATCAATGAACTGATCCGTGCGGCGGGTGTCCAATCAAACTTACAAGCGATCGTCAGCGGGCTCTTGCTGTATCTCTTCATTGTGCTGCAAAGCATCGTTATGTGGTTACGGGGCGGGAGGAAATTTAGACTTGCTCTCCCTCTCTGGCTGAAACCGCACCAGATGCAGGACAAGAAAAAGGCCTAGAACTAAGGGTAACCGTCGTCCTAATCTTGCTGGAACATACGGGCCTAGATATTTTCTATTCGTGCCTTGACTAAAGGTATCACTAACTTGGTGAATTATGGATGAAATTTGTTAGGCCAGGGCCTGGGTACTCTGGCCTTCTTCTTTACACCACTCGAGCCTATACAATTTTGCTCATTATGGTATGGATAACACGATGTATAAATGACGCCAACCGATCGTCCTGCTTTTCAGAGCCACCCTTTCGCTCAAGCTGCCTAAATGTCTCTTCCGGTATGTATGCGGTTATCTTATAACCAAAAGATACATGAACATAACCTCGATTTGTGTTTTCAAATTTGCTGGCAAAACCTTGTTCAAACTCATCTTGATCGACAAGCCCTTTGTATTGGGTCAGTAGTTTCTTCTGTAGTTCGCCCCACGTCGGACGTTTCCATTCCTTGGTTATGTCGCTCCAAAGCGCTAAACATTTATCCTTATCTGTGCCGAAATGAAGGTCATAGTATCGGTCGTCGATATTAGGTGCAAATATGGTTGACTGGAAATGCGCCAGCCTGAGATAGGGCTCCACCATAGACTCCAACTTAATACCATCCACGATGATTTCATTCTCGTTTATCCAGCCCAGGTCACTCTTTGTTGTTGTATACAGATTATAGCTTTGCCATTTCGTATCACCTGCCCACATCGTAAGCATGAGGCTTTTTTTATCATAATCCATATCCACCTGCGCTTCGGTCAAAAAATTATAGTCGAGAGGTATGATATATCTGCCTGTATATTTCTTTTCATCATCTTCGTTTTGACAGCAATTTTGAATAATCTTTAGCAGCCGCTTTTCAATGGGAATCCGGTTTTCTGGAGAAATGGGTATATCCGATAGCAAAGCCACTGGAAACCACTCACCATAGCGGTTCTGTAAATGCTTGAGGTAGTGACTAAGGATGCTGCTTTCGTATTTCCCTGTAATGTTATGAACCTGCTGAAGCAGTTCAATGACATCCTCCCAGATTCCATTCATATATTCCACGGCGGGAGTGGTCTCATTGCGTCTTTCAATTTCATGAATTAGGCTTTCGACTTGTGCCTGGACTTGTGTTCTTGCATCAGTAGCATTTCTTTTTACCTCAATGACAATCAGCGTGTCTTTGCATTGAATAACAATGTCCGTGATTAGGGTTTCACCTGGCTTTACTGTATCTTCTGACCACTTGACATGTTTTTCCGTAGTAAGTGCTACCCCGATAATCAGCTTGGGACTCGGATATGCATCCACAATTTTGGTTATGCTCTGCTGTATCCCGATATCAATATCTTCCGCTTTGCTGTGCTTTTGCGCCTGCGTACCAACACTACAGTTAGAATTGATCAAGTCAATAAAGCGATCCAAGAACAATGGGTTTTCGCTCAGAACAATTGCCAAGCCACGGGAAACGTTATTTTCAATCGGCAGGGCATTTGCCTGCGAATAATGCTCGAAAATATTCAAGTGTCGGTTGTTGTTAAACACCACCATCACCCCTTGATCAGTATGTAATTTGCCATAGGTATTACTCCGCGCCGTTTGATCAAATCCCTGCAAAAAAACAGAAGGCACAAAGAGACTTTGCGCCTAGAGAACGTATTTGGGGACTGTAGCAAAGCGTTGTTCTCGTGGCCTTAGGGGCTCCCTCTAGGAGTTGAGGGAGATCGCGCCAAGTAATATCCGGGGGGTTAAGCTCCTCTCCTTCTTGGGGCCAGGGAAGCTTACGCTCTCTAGACGCAAGTAATAGAGCCAGAAACCCCGCTCCGACCATTCCAGAATCTTACTTTGTTTCGCATGCGGTTGCAGAAAGCAAACAGGCACGGTTCGACTCGGCTTAACTCAAAGTCTAATTGGACGATAGCAGCCAGTACTCGCGTGCTCCGTGTTGGTGCGATGCTTGCCGAGCCAGTAATTCAGTTGGTGTAGAGGCAGCTCTTGCTCATGGCGCTCTTTGACCCAGGCCACTAGCAAGAATGGCTTCAATCCACTTATTCCACAGTACTTGCTTATCTAGGTTGGCCATTTGATCAACTCCCTTGCGATGATGAAACAACTATCTCATCGCCCAAAGCGAGTTGTTAGGCGGGTTCCCTTTGATGCTTACCAACGACCAGTAGGATCGCCAATACAACCAACGTCTCGCCTCTTGTCAAACCCATCGTCACTAGGCCTTCCGCCCACACTTAGTGCACTTCAGATAAGTCGGGGTGGGGGCTCCATCAACAAAAGTCATTGCTTGAAACATGATCCCACCACAATCAGGTGCGCTACACCTGGGCATATCTAGGAACAGATCTTCTCTAGAGCGTTCTGATACGAAGCCGCCGGACACAGCTGCTAAGTCATCATCGCCAAGTTCTCCCATGCCGGAGTTCCCGAGCAAAAGGCTAATTTCTTGTTTCGACAGAGTGATCTGGTTTTCTGAAGCAAACTCGATTAACTCTTCCTCGCTTTGACACTGTATTGCCTTCTCGATTACTTGTCCTGCCTTCTTGCCAAGACGGTCGATTATTTGTTGCATGTTCATATTGCCGCCCCCTTTTCTATCCCGATTATACGAAAATGGAAGACACGCATTACATACATTGCCATCAAGTTTCTTGATTTAGTGTTTATAAAGAGTGCACGTCCCTGACGAATTTCATTTTGTGGGTCACGATGACCATAGTCAGCCCTTGATCGCCACAGTCCCCTTTACTTCCTGGTGGCAAACGTCCTGACCACGCTGCTGTCGCTTCTGGAAATCAGGCAGGACCCAAGGGCCGTAAGCCAAACGCTAAGGGAATAGTGATCAAAAGATACCATCCAGCACTTAAAAAAAGCATATCCCAACGTGACGCCACTTACAACCTCCCCAATCGCACCATCGCTGCAGGACAAAGCTCGCTGAACTCAAACTCATACCTGCGTATCTTCTCCGCGAACTTCTTTGCTGTACGAGGGAGAAAAGTGAGATTACGTGTGCCCCAGAGTTGGAGTCGTAATACTTGTTGTCGTACAGGGTCAAGATCTTGGTCTCTATCTC
>CAZAJB010000184.1:0-3268 GCA_964485345.1 uncultured Clostridiaceae bacterium | reverse complement strand
ATAGTCCATGGAAAAACTAGCAAGTTTGATCCATCTTTTGTCGATTTCTACTCCAACAAATACCCCCGCATCGTGTTGGAACCTTACCAATTTGGGTTTTCTCCCGCCCCGGGAGACACCCTCGCCGGCATCGACCAGTAATCCTTTTTCCTTCAACCCAGCAACGACACTGGATACTGTGGGATATGTCAAGGATGTTAGCCTCTCAATTTCGGGGATGGAAAGCTCCACCTGTTTACGCATCAATGACAAGACCACTTTCTCATTCAGTTGCCTAACCATTTGGTTGCTGGCAGAGCTTTCGAACCCCGCATTCTGTAGCCTCCTCATTGGCTAACCTCCTCTATTCTGCCTTCCTGTGTGAGAACTCCACCAAACGTGCGGCACCTAGAATGATGGAATCCGGATAGCGATTTGAGAGAACGATGGAATATGTAGAAGGATTGACTCGATTCGACCCTCCGAGAGCACTAATGTTGAGTTGTTCCATGAAAAACGAAGGCGCTGCCAGTGCGATACCACCGCCTACCACAACTAACTCTAAATCTAAAAGGTTGTTCAAGTTCCTAACTCCATAGCCTAGGGCCTTAGCGGCGTCGGCAATAACCTTTATGGAGAGGGGATCTTTGTTTTTTTCTGCCGCAGCAAACATGTCGTAAGGAAGTATTTCGTCTGACTGTAAATCGGAGTGATGTCCTCGTCGCAATCCTTCTTTAAAAAGCCTCACGAGGCCAGGGCCGGATGCTAGATTTTCCAAGCAGCCACTGCCACCACATTTGCACTTGTCACCGTGGATCGACACGCCCATGTGTCCAATTTCTCCTGCATTGTTTTGCTTTCCATGGTATAACGCGCCGCCTAGGACGAGCCCCACGCCGATTCCTGTACCCACCGATAGAAAAGCAAAGTGCCGCTTACCTTTCGCTGCGCCATAATACATCTCACCAATCGCACCGACATTTGCATCATTGTCGACAAAGACCGGCAGGCCCGTAAAGTCCGACAAGATTGCCCTTATTGGCAGCTCGTCAAGCCCGAGGTTAAGGCTAGTAAGGTGCCCGTTCTCAGGGTTAACGTGACCAGCTGTACCTATTCCAATTGCCTCTGGCCTGTATTTTTTGGCACTGAGTAGCTCTTGGACGAGCTTTTTTACACCGGCTACGAAAGCTTCCGGCGATGTCGTATCTGTTGCGCCTAACGCCCGTTGCAAAATCGCGCCATCTTCGAGTCGAACAATCGCTACAAGAGTCTTGGTTCCACCTATATCAATCGCTATAACATTTGTGCCATTCAAGATTATCACGTTCCCTTGCCATGCTTTTCTGCTCGAACTTGCGGAGAACCCGCAAGTTCGAGTAAAGTCTGTTAGTTTTTATATGGCTCCATCAGGGCCTCGATGATGGCTAAGATCGCAGCTTCATGATCTTGCTCTTGGCTAGCGATCTCTTGGCAGAAAGCACGGTAGTCTTCTATCGTTACCGGAGAGCGCCCTTTCAGCTCCGATAGATACGCAGAGCCTAGAATTTCCATAATTCCAATTCCGACGGATTCGTTAATGATGGACGGCTTGTTGTTTCTCACACACTCAATGAAGTTTTTGATCTCATTGGTATATGCAATTGCGTCGGTTTTGCCTTGTACCGGAATCAGCTTTTCACCATATCCATACTTTTCGATTTTGATAAAGTCTTGACCGTTTTCGTCGGTAAACCCTGTTGCCTGACCCTCACTACCTTGGATGCGAATGAAGCTATTGGTAGAGCCACTCTTGTTGCCTAGTTCGGCATAGGACCATGTGGCTTCAATGATTGCGTCACACCAGTTTCCGTTAGGCTGTTCGAACTGGATCTTGATGTGAGCATCGTCTTCAACGCGAATCTGCTGAATTCGGCCATCAAGGGGCCTTGTCTTCATGCGCGATTCAATTCTCAGGGATTTAACACGGGTCGGGACACTGTCAAAACCAACTAGATACCACAGGGAGGTGATTGCATGACATCCATAATCCATAAGGCTTCCACCGCCACTAATTCTTGGATCCCAGAACCAAGATCTCGCCTCTGGACCATGACCGCCGCGAGCAACCCACATAGACTGGACGTCACCTAGGTGCCCTGCTTCGATTATGTTCCGAATGGTGTCATAGCGCGGCAGGAATAGGTTATCATCATTTAGCTGATAAAGTGCGCCACTCTCTTTGACCGCTTGCTCTACTTCCTTGGCTTCCCACCAGGTTCTTGCCATGGCCTTCTCGCTCATGACATGTACACCTTTGCCCAAGGCCATCAAGGTGTAAGGAATATGGTACTTTACCGGTGGACAGATAGTGACCACATCAACGTTATCCAGTAACTCTTCAGCACTGTCATAAACCTTCAATTGGGCCAAGGTCTCTTTATGTTGGGCGGCTAGTGTTTGTGGCGTATGCGTATCTGCCCAGTACCAGGAGTCAACCCACCTTTGTCCTGCTTCGTAGGGACCCTCTAAATGAGCAATCCGCTCTTCTAATTGACCAGCAAACCTATCCTTAATGAACTCCGCCCGCTCGCGTGAAATGTCATAGAATGCGACCAGTTCAACATCATGCAAATCTAGGAATGCAGGCATATGGGAGCTCGTAAAAACCATTCCACAACCGATTACTCCAACCTTAATTTTCTGAGCCAATTTAAATCCTCCTTACAAGTTAACATCTCGATCTGTGTTGTCTTATGTCCTAGAGCCTCCAAGGACCTCCTCTCAAACTACTTTTTAGATAGCATTTAAAAAGTTGATTAAGTAGTATTTCCACCCCTTCATCACGATTCCTCCTTAAAAACGAAATGTTTTTCTAATTATTCCATAGGATATTGCGCCAAACGATAGCAAAACGGTTGTCAGTAAACATTTCCCGAGTTTGTTAATTTTACCGGCCAACGTGGAAAAGATGGTTTTTTTACAAAAAAATCCGCTACAGAAATGTAGCGGGGACTTGTTTTATCGGTAAGGCCAACTATATGCATTATTTGAGTGAACGGGCGACTCTTGCGATGATTTCCAAAGAAGAGGCAATATCCCTGCTCGAGATATGCCGATGCGTGACCATTCTCAAAGCGGTTGGTGGTCGGGTCGATACCTTTAATCCCTGCGATAGCAAGGACCTGACAAAGTCATCGATGCTCACGCCTAGACTCGCAACTTCAAATTGGACAATATTGGTCTGAACTGATTTCAAATCGACTTCGATGCCGGCGATTCTCGCTAGTCCCTTTGCCAGTTCCTGGGCGTT
>CAZAJB010000183.1:0-3296 GCA_964485345.1 uncultured Clostridiaceae bacterium | reverse complement strand
CGAGGTGTCCCCGACAATGAGAAAAAGGGCATGGGGCACAGTCCCCGAAGGTTCCAGACCGGCTAGTTTGGCACCGAGAATACACGAAGCTCCATCTACCCCACCCACAATCGCAGACCGTTCCATCACAGGAGCCACCGCGGGATGCAAATGCCTGGCACCAAAACAGAGAACGGGTCTACCGTCAGCCGCAGTTTTGATGGTGTGGGCGGCTGTCGCCCAGCCACAGGAGCTAGCTAGAATCCCTAAAATTGCTGTTTCGTAAATCCCGAAGCTAGAATAACGCCCATGAATGCGCATCACCACATCTTTGCCTTCAAAGGGGCTGCCTTCTTTGAGACCCCAGACTTCGAGTCCGAGGTTCTGCAGAAGTAGCTTCACTTCGCTAGCCCCCGCGAAGATGCCAGGACGTCTGCCAAAGATCTCAGCTACCACCGTGGTGTCTTCTTGGTGAAGATTGGCTAGGATCTCCTTGGTTTTCACGAAATAGATGTCCGTCGTTAGTCCCTGGGCAATCTCTTCATGGGTGGCGGAATAGAGACGCTGGGTCTCGGGCTTGAATTCCGTCACTTCCCTGATCGTTTCAATTAGCTTGACCATTTTTCTTGCTCCTTTCGTGCTCGGCCGGTCGCCTCACACCTACTCTGCGTAGAGCAGAGTAAACAAATTATGCATCATGACCACTTTACGCACATAGCTCTTCGTCTCTGGAAAGGGAATCCGGCCTGTACTTTCGTAGGATCCATCCCACAGCCCCTCATCAAGCCAACGCCTGGTATTGGTCGGACCAGCATTATAGGCTGCTAAGGCCGCGTATTCCGTGGGAAAGCGGTCCAGGAGAAACCGGAAATAGTAAGCACCCAAGCTGAGATTAATCCTGGGATCCAACAAGTCATCAGGGGATATTTCCTCGGCCCTTTGTTTTCCTAACCATGTTGCCGTTTCGGGCATGATCTGCATGAGACCAATGGCTCCCTTTTTAGAAACCGCCTCCAGGCGAAAGCCACTCTCCACTTGGATCATGGCAGCAATCAAGAGGGGATCCAAATCATTGCTCTGACCTACTTCGAAAATGAGGTCTTGGTAATGCAAGGGAAAGGTGCTCCGCAGATACCACGGGACACTCACTACAATCAGCACCAGGGCAGCCAACACCACTAGAGTAGCAAAGCGTCCCAAGACTTATAACCCCACAGGCATAGTGAAGGAGTTTAAGATAATCTCTGCAGTCGCCTGATTCGTAGCTAAGGGAATGTTATGGACATCACACACCCTGAGCAAAGCGGTAATATCTGGTTCATGGGGCTGGGCTGTGAGGGGGTCCCGCAGAAAAATTACGGCCTGTACATCTCCCCGGGCAACCATTCCACCAATCTGCTGGTCCCCACCGAGGGGCCCCGATAAAACAGTGGTCACATCTAATCCAGTGGCTTCAATAATACGCCTCCCTGTTGTTCCAGTTGCCACCAGTTCCTGAGTCTGCAGAACCTCCAAATGGCGCTGAACAAACGCGATGAGGTCATCTTTTTTCTCGTCATGGGCGATCAATGCTATCGTCATGCTCCAACTCCTTCCACAAATCGTCTACTTGTTGCCAAGTGGCTGCGAGGGGGCCATTATTATCAATCACTACATCTGCCCGCTCCGCTTTTGTCTCTAATGACAATTGGCTGGCCACCATCTGCAAAGCCTCTGCTCTAGAAATCCCTGCCCGTTTCATGAGACGTTCTAATTGAATCTCCCGCTCAACATAGACAACCCAAACCTTCGCCATAAAGCTATCCCAGCCCACCTCATAGAGGAGAGGCACATCGGCAAAGACAATTCTGCCTGCTTCTTCTGCTGTGCTTGCTTCGGACTGCAGTCGCGCCAACACCTCGGGGTGAACGATGTCTTCGAGGATTTTGCGCTGATTGGTATCGGCAAAGATAATTTGGCCCAGTAAACGGCGATCAATGGTCCCATCGCTCTTCATTACTGAGGGAAAGGCCAGCTGCACCTTCTCCCAACCGGGCGTATGCGGATTCAGGGCCTCCCTCGAAAAGACATCCGCGTCCAACACAACGGCCCCTAATCGCCGCAAACGCTCCGAGACCACGCTCTTGCCACTCGCGATGCCGCCAGTAATTCCAATCATAGCCTTACTCCCTTTGGCAGGCTGGGCAATAGTGACTGGTGCGGCCCGCCACCTTCTTATACTCCAAGTCTACTCCACAACGGGGACATTTTTCCCCCTTTTTTCCATAAACCTGCAGTTTGTTTTGGAACGACCCTTGCCGGCCATAGCCTGTCCGATAGTCACGGAGCGTTGTCCCTTGCCCCTTAATGGCTTCGGCCAGGACCTCTTGAATTGCTCCGTGGAGTTTTTCCACCTCAGCCTCGCCAAGGGAACTTCCCTGCCGCTCTGGGTGAATCCCGGCCATGAAGAGGCTTTCATCGGCATAAATATTTCCCAGACCAGCAATCTTACTCTGGTCCAGGAGGAGTCCCTTGATCATGGCACCACTCTGAGCCGTCAACTCTTGCAAGAACTTGACGGTGAAGTCCGCCGACAAAGGTTCCACACCTAGGCTGGCTAAGCCTTTTACCTGCCCATATTCTCCTCTGGGAACCAAATCAATGGTGCCAAACTTCCGGACATCTTCAAAACGCAAATCTCCCCCGGACGTAAAGGTGAAAATGACGGAGGTATGCTTTTCTCTGGCGATGTCCGAATTGGAATAAAAGACGAGGCGACCCGTCATGCGCAGATGGGCCACCATGTCCAGGGGCTGATCTAACTGGAAGATCAAGTACTTGCCACGCCGGGTGATATCCAAGAAGCGCCGGCCTCGGAGCTTCTCCCGAAAGGCTTCCGGCGCAATATGTTGTAAGATTTTATCATAACTGACCTCGATGGTCTCGATGGGCTTATCAATGACGACGGGTAAGAGGCTCCGTCTCACTGTCTCTACTTCTGGTAGTTCAGGCATCTAGTCTACTCCTCAAAATCAAAACTCTGCACATCACGCCAATTCGGGCCGAAGAAGACGCCCACTTCAAGTGGTACATCCAATTGATACACCTCTTCCATTTCCCTCCGCACCAGGCGAGCGGCCTGCTCGAGTTCATCTTCAGGGGTTTCTAGGACAAGCTCGTCGTGGACTTGCAGGAGCAGACGACTCTTGAGACCTGCGGCCTGGAGAGCCCTGTAAACCTTGAGCATGGCTAGTTTGATGATGTCGGCTGCACTGCCTTGAATTGGCGTATTCATCGCTGTACGGGCAGCAAAACTCCTGAGCGCGAAATTGCGGCTC
>CAZAJB010000182.1:0-3334 GCA_964485345.1 uncultured Clostridiaceae bacterium | reverse complement strand
GATTGCCCTCCAGGTAGTGCGTGTACGGTGATGGAGAGCATTAAAGGAGCAGATTACTGTGTCTTGGTGTCTGAATCGACTTTGTTTGGTGTACATAATCTACAGATGGTTTGGGATCTAGTGAAGATCTTCCAGAAGCCCTTTGGTGTGGTCCTAAACAAAGTATTGCCAGGTGAGAACATGGCAGAAACCTTCTGTAACGAACGGGACATCAAGATTCTAGCTCGGATTCCGTTCAACCAGCATCTAGGTCTCCTAAACTCGCAGGGGCGCATAGTAGTGAAGGAAGATGAAGAGGTTCAGACCCTCTTTCTTGATTTGCTCGCCGCCATTTTTGAGGAGGTGCACTGTGAAACAGCTGCTCATTATAAGAGGAAAAGGAGGTAAGGGCAAGAAAACAATAGACAGGGCAAGACAACCATCGCCAGCGCCTTCGTTAAGCTCTCTAAGACGCAGGCCTATGCCGATTGTGATGTGGATGCACCGAATCTGCACCTCACAGCTGGGTGGACGAAAGAACCGAAACGAAGCGACTATTTCGGTTTGCCCAGGGCGGAGATCGATTTGGACATTTGCATTCGCTGTAATCTATGCCGGAAGTACTGTCGCTTTGATGCCATTTCTGTGGAAAGAAACAACTATATGGTAGACCCCTTGGCCTGTGAGGGATGTGGTGTGTGCGAGTTTGTCTGCCCTACGGAGGCCATAACAATGAAGTTATATGTAGATGGGGAACTCATGCTTTATACTGATGATGAAACGGTTTTTTCTACAGCCCAGCTCAAAATGGGAAGCGGGACTTCGGGCTTGCTTGTCAGCGAGGTGAAAAAGCAGATGCGGGAGTCAGCAGGTAGCACCGAGTTGGCGATCATTGATGGATCTCCCGGTATTGGTTGTCCGGTGCTTGCTTCTTTGAGTGGCGTTGATTTGGTCTTAGTAGTGACTGAACCGTCGTTAACTGGCATAAGTGATATGGAGCGTATTATTGATACAGCTCGGAAATTTGGCACCCAGACTGTTGTCTGCATCAACAAGTATGACATTAACATGGAAAACACAAGGCGCATTGAGAAACTTTGTCGAGCAAGGGAACTTGCTCTAGTGGGTATGATACCCTTCGATTCCCAGGTGGCTAAAGCAGTAAATCAAGGGCGTTCTATTGTGGATGTAGACTGTCAAGCAGGAGAGGCGGTTAGATCGGTGTTCGAAAAGACGATGGATGTTCTTCTTAAGGAAAATGAAGGGGGAGACGAGTAGTGAAAATAGCTGTGGCAAGCGAAAAGGATGTGGTGGCAGGACATTTTGGAACGAGGGTACCTCCCGTGGCGAAGTGATGACAAGGGCTTCATTGCCCTTGTCATCACTTGTCTGCATCTTTTTGTGCTGATCCATTTTCGTAAGGGAAAAGGATGACAAACCTTTTGTCAACCGGCGAAGAGATAGTGATCTAAAACGAAGGAAAGGAGATGTGCGCAATGGCCGATCCTAATGTATTTCTTTGGGTCGCAGTTTTTGCATTCTGCGCCATGGCCGTGAACGGCATAGGGATTCTTGCCATATACAAGCACAAAGATTGGGCTCAAAGACATATCGAATACTTCATGTGTTTTGCAGCGGGTGTATTGATTGCGTCCCCGCTGATTTTGACGTTTCCGGAGGCCATAGAAAAGAACGATAACGCGGGGCTGGCAGCGCTATTGGGTTTTGCCTTTATGTTCTTCAGCAATAGACTGATCAAGCATAAGACGAAACAAGATGAACTAGCATTTGGCATCACAGCCATCGAAGGAATCGGGATTCACTCACTGATTGATGGCATCATTTACGTTGTTACGTTCACAGCAAGTGTGGTCACCGGCGTCATGGCCGGCATTGGCTTGGTGATTCACGAGTTTGCAGAGGGAGTGATTACTTTTTCAGTGCTGATCAAGGTAGGAGTAAACGAAAAGCGGGCTTTGCTGTATGCTTTCCTAGTAGCCGCGCTCACTACCCCCATTGGGGCATTCGTGGCCTTCCCCCTTGTCACTAGATTTAGCCCTTCCGTACTGGGGCTTGCCTTGGGTTTTGTTGTCGGCGTGTTGATTTATGTCTCTGCATCCCATTTGCTTCCTGAGGTAAAGGAACATGAACGGGAGCATTCCTACGTAGCCTTTGTGGCAGGCATGGCCTTGGCCTTAGTATTGAAGGCACTTCATTGATGATGCCAGCTTGATGGTGGTCTGTGATTTGACCGAACACCTTGGAGAAGACGGCACTCCCGAGTTTTTCCAAGGGTGCAGTAAAATGTCAAATAGATAGTATTTCTTAGAAGGTCCTGAATACGCCACGAAGACCATAGCGAGACCAATTTGGATTAACTGGATAACCTAGGAGAACTACGGGAGATAACTAGATCGGCAGTTCAAGCCGTGGGATAACATGAAGCCATTTAGCGTTGAGGTAGTAATCGACGTGTTATGCGCCCATATCGACCCAATCACCAAGGGTAAAGAGCCTTCAAGACAGGGTAACACCTACCATTTTGGCTCGATCATGACCCTAGGAGCTATCGAGTATACAAAGTCCTTAAGCAAGTAGTTGACGAAGATCGAAACCCCCATGATTATTCCGTCGTTAGAATAAAAGCCAATTTGAAGTTTTCACCAGAGGGGCGGCCCTACCACCTATTCACACGTGAGCCCAACCATGAAAAAAACGCCGCCCAATTTCTCGGCGACGCCCTTCAGATCTAAGTATGCAGTTGA
Organism: uncultured Clostridiaceae bacterium; assembly: GCA_964485345.1. Taxonomy (GTDB): domain Bacteria; phylum Bacillota; class Limnochordia; order Darwinibacteriales; family Darwinibacteriaceae; genus UBA5420. The sequence goes on along the minus strand of CAZAJB010000182.1, from coordinate 590 downwards.
TTCCAAACTTCGATTTCTAAACCTCGATACTTCTGCTCGATTAGCAAACACTCTCATAACTTTCGTCGGATTACAGAAAGAAGTTGTTGCTGCCATTGTAGCCGCGGTTGCAACTGTCTTAGTATCGGTAGCCAACCAACCGCCTACTCCAATTACAGCAATAATTATGGTCCCTATCAATAAATGCCACAATGTGGACTTACTGCTATTTCTCATATTCTATATGTCCTCCAGCCTACCATGTCAGATAACTCCCTTTTTCGACGTTTTCTAAATGCTTATTCAGCCCACAGATTTGCGATCACTTGTTGTGGCTTTTCATTGAGGCTGTTGAATGAGTTCGTGTTCAAATCATCTTACTTTGGGCTTGTAATGCAATATTCGTGGATCCACCTTCAGGCTATCGGTACTGTGGTGAACCAATCAACGTTGAAATTTGGAGTTAAAAGTTGAATTCACCATTGCCCATTATTTTCCTGTGTGAAAATCACTATTTACGCCGGGAACGCCCCAATTAGCCCGATTCGGTAGGCATTAGTACCAACAATGGGTAAATATTCCTTGACAGTCTTCGATAAACCGTATAAAGT
>CAZAJB010000181.1:1448-3335 GCA_964485345.1 uncultured Clostridiaceae bacterium | reverse complement strand
TTGTAGCCACCATCGAAAACCCCGATACCATTAAACAATGTGTTATGGCGGGACTAGGTATTGCGGTTGTATCAGAACGATCGGTGGAAGACGAAATGCGTCTAGGTCTTCTCAAAGGTTTTTATCTGGCGGGCATGGATCTTGAGCAGAGCTTTTATTTTATCAACCACCGAAGCAGGGTGTTAAGTCCTATCGCCAGGGCCTTTAAGGCATTCACCGCCGAGTGCTTTTGAGCTCCTGGAGCCCTTGGTGTATGGCTACGAGCGTAGTTTCAATGTCCTCTCTTGTGTTGAAATGACCCGGCGAAAACCTCACAGTACCTCTGGGGAAGGTGCCCAGCGTCCTGTGGGCTGATGGAGCGCAGTGCAAACCGCACCTAGTTCGAATTCCATGGTGCTTATCAAGGTAGTGAGCCATTTCGGCGTTATCACACTCTTCAAAGTCAACTGACACAACGGCCATGCGGCCCTGTGTTTTTTTCGGGCCTGCAATGCGTATCCCTTCCATATTACCCAAACCTTCAAGTAGGCGTCCCGCTAAATCTAGTTCCTTCTCTCGAATGAAGTCGATCCCCACTTTTTCTAGATAGCATAGTGATGTATTCAGACCATAAATACCAGGCAGATTTGGCGTACCTGCCTCGAATTTGTCTGGTAAGTAAGGGGGAACCTCTTCGTATTCCGATAGGCTTCCGGTGCCGCCACTGATTAGAGTTTCCATCTTCGCGGCCAGTTCTGGGCGGATCAAGAAACCGCCAATGCCCTGGGGACCTAAGAGCCCCTTATGACCAGTGAAGGCGAGAGCATCGGCTTTGCACTCCTGGAAGTCTACCTCCAAGAGGCCGGACGTCTGCGCCGTGTCAATAACGAACAAGAGTCCCTTTTCCTGGCAGATCGCTCCAATCTCCTCGACAGGGAGGATGGTACCGCAGACATTCGAAGCATGGGTCATGACAACCATCTTAGTGTTTGGCCTAATGTCCGCATAGAGGATCTTCGCATCGAGCTGTCCCTTCGCATTACAGGCTAGGCGGGAGAACTCCACGCCACAGTCTTGTAGTTGCATCAGAGGGCGCATCACGGCATTGTGTTCCATGGATGAAACGATAACATGATCGCCTGGCTTTAGCAGCCCCTTGAGCAAGAAATTTAGCCCATAGGTGATATTCAATGTAAATACTACATTCTCAGGCGAGGGGAAGTTAAAGAACTGCGCTAGCATTTCGCGCGTTTCAAAAACCATTTCATCAGCTGCTAGTGCATCATAGCCGGAGCGATTAACGTTATCACCGATGTCATCGATAAAGTGTTTGACGGCATCCCCTAGTCCTGGTGCCTTCGGATAGGATGTTGCAGCATTATCTAAGTAGATTTTTCCCATTAAGCCCACCTCCAAGTCTATTCTACACCAGAGCTAATTTGGGCGTCATAGGATTTCTCTATAAAGATTTGCGTTGTATTAGAAACACCTATTGTACAAGAGAAGCCGGCGTTGGCTATAATTACGATAGAGATTGCTAAAAATATGGCGAACTCGAGTCTGACATTAGAGGGGGATTCATTTGAATAGCAGCAGAAGAAACATCATCTTAGCCGGGGGCCTCGTGGGCTTGTTGGCGGTGGTCCTGGTCCACTACGGCAATCCTGCGAACATGGGCTTTTGTATTGCCTGTTTCATCAGAGATACGGCAGGTGCGCTAGGCCTGCATCGAGCTGGAGTGGTGCAGTACATAAGACCAGAACTGATCGGTATGGCGATAGGAGCTTGGCTCATATCCCTCGCCACGGGCGATTTTAAGGCCCGCGGCGGTTCATCTCCTTTTACCCGGTTCATTCTTGGCTTCTTCGTTATGATTGGTGCGTTGATGTTCTTGGGATGCCCCCTACG
>CAZAJB010000181.1:0-1348 GCA_964485345.1 uncultured Clostridiaceae bacterium | reverse complement strand
TTCTTGGCTTCTTCGTTATGATTGGTGCGTTGATGTTCTTGGGATGCCCCCTACGTATGGTTTTGCGTTTAGCGGGTGGAGACCTAACCGCGATCCTAGGTATAGTCGGATTTACAGCGGGAATTGCCCTGGGCATTTTCTTCTTGAATAAGGGTTTCACCCTCAGAAAGACCTATTCCTTGAACAAGGCTGAGGGCTTCCTATTCCCAGCTATGCAGATCGCCTTTTTCATTCTACTGATCGCTGCACCTGCTTTCGTCTTCTTTAGTGAGTCAGGTCCTGGCTCGATGCGTGCACCCTTAGGGATCGCCTTAGTCGCGGGACTGCTCGTTGGTGTGGTAGCGCAAAGGACCAGAATGTGTACAGTTGGTGGAATTCGCGATTTTATGATGTTCAAAGACACCCATTTGCTCACAGGATTTTTAGCAATTCTAGTCGTAGCGTTTGTTGGCAATCTGATTACTGGCAACTTTACGCTTGGATTTGCAGGGCAGCCAGTGGCGCATAATGATGGTCTGTGGAATTTCTTAGGAATGGCGCTGGCGGGGTTTGGATCAGTCCTGCTTGGTGGTTGTCCTTTACGGCAGATGATCCTCGGCGCAGAAGGCAACATCGATTCGGTCATCACCTTCCTTGGTCTGCTTGTTGGCGCAGCCTTTGCCCACAACTTCGGACTAGCATCATCGGGAGCTGGACCTACTGGTAACGGCAAAGTGGCTGTTCTGATCGGGCTTGCCGTCGTTTTAGCCGTTGGGTTAATGAATATGAACAAGAGTGCGGATGTGACTATGAAAGGGGATGTAAAACTTGGCGCTTAATACAGTGGATGCAAGGGGTAGATCCTGTCCAGAACCGGTCGTTCTAACCAAACGGGCGCTGGAGCAATCGCCTGGGGGAGTGCAGGTAGTCTTGGACAATGCAACCTCCAGAGATAATGTGAAGCGTTTCGCCGAAAGCAAGAGCTATAAGGTCGCCGTCAAGAACGATGGGGAAAGCTTCGTCTTAACGATTACGAAGTAATGATGGGATTTATTGCGACGTTTTTCACTCATTCTGGTGCGGTGAAGTACAAGAGGTATATGAAACAATTGGGCATTGATGTAGAGCTTTTGCCTGTGCCTAGACGGCTTAGCTCAGACTGCGGCATAGGTGCGAAATTCGAGACAGCCGCGGATATGAGTAGATTCATCAGTGATGACATTGATAAGCTCTTCTTGATCACCGACGAGGGAGAAAAGTTGGTATTTACATCTGAGGTTGAATAAGAGATACCCCTGCGGCCAAGGCGGTTGCAGGGGTTTTACACTGCGCATTTTCCCTTGACAGGCTACCACCTGACAATATACGA
>CAZAJB010000180.1:0-3421 GCA_964485345.1 uncultured Clostridiaceae bacterium | reverse complement strand
AGGAGTTCCAGCGAGCGGTCACGCGCTAAAGCATCCAAGAGTTGTTGTTCGAGAGGGCTCAGTTCGCCGAGCCCTTGCACCTTAATTGCAGTGACCTCCTCCAACACCCGAGATTTCTCGGCCAGCTGTACCGCACGCTTCATCTGACTGGCGGCAGGTAGGATACCATATTGGTTCAGAATCTGCTGGTAATGGTCATGCAACAAACCCAGCTCACTTTGGGCTTCCCCAGGCATTGCCGCCAAGATCGGCTCGCCCAGATCGACTTGGCGGAACAACCACTTCAGCTCCTGGACAAAGCCAGGGTAATGGGCAATGGGAGCAAAAAATTGAAGGTCCTTTCCATGGTCTTGGATCGTCTGCCAGACAGCGACCTCTTCCAAGACTTTGTCCTCCCTGTAAGAAACGAGACCTTCTTTCAGAATCTGGGCAACCAATCCAGGCAAAGTCATGACCAAGGAAGGAACGTCTTCCCTTGGCAGACTACGCCTAAAGTTACGTAGATAAACAGTGGGCACAATGTACAGACAAGTCATAACCTCGCCCCCTACAATAAGAACTCCTCGATCATCTGGGCTACCCCATCCTGATCATGACTAGGAGCAATAATCTCCGCTCTCTCCTTGAGGAGTTTGGACCCGTTTTCCATGGCAATGCCCAAACCCGCCCAAAGAATCATCTCGATATCGTTAACATTATCACCGATGGCCACTACTTCCTCTGCCTGCAAACCCGAATTTTCTGCGACAAAGGCCAGACCCGTACCTTTATTACAATCTCCCGGGATGATCTCTATGCCCCGCCATACATTTCGTTCTGTGCCAAAAAGCATGGCATTCATATCGTTACCATAGGTCAGGAAAAACTGCTCATAGAACAGATCGACCTTCTCCGTTCGGTCAATGAGAGAAATCCGGATGGGATCAGCGCTTAGAGCAACCTTTTCCACAAATTCCGCCTTTTCGCCTAAATAGTAGTGGAGAAGGTCTTCGGGCTCTGTCCAGCTACCTAAGGGGGCCACAACGCGTTCACCTGCACTTTCTCCTGAATAGACCACGTAATTGATCCCCAGCGAGTCGAGCTTGTCCACTATGTCCTGAGCTCGAGTCAGCTCAATGCCTCTCTGCAACAACGTTCTACCTTCAGACGGATGATGAACCACGACTCCATTATGAACGACAACCGATTCGGTCAAGCCCAGCTCTTCTACAAGGGGTAAAGTGTTTGTCAATCTCCGGCCTGTTGCCAACACCACGGCCACTCCCCGATCCCTAACCCGCCTAATAGCGGCCTTAGTTCGAGGCGTTAAAATTGATTGGCTGTTCAATAAAGTTCCATCAACATCTAAAGCAAGAAGCTTATACTTCATGGTACACCTCACTATCTTAGAGCCAGATCGAGACCTCATCCCGATCCATCAGCTCAATGCATTCTCGCAATTTGCCCTGGAGATGAGGATCATCTGTTGTGGCATTGCGGACCTGTCGCAGCAAATCAATGCCCCGGCGAAAAGCAAAGACCAGATCTCCCTCATCAATAGACGAAGCCTCCAGAAGAGTGGTGAAGCTCTCTCCATTGCTCCAACGGTAAGCTAGTGCCGCCACATGATCATTGAACTGCACCGTGGGATAACCGATCATGCGTTGCTCCATCTTGGTCAGCGAGTGCCAGAGACGAAAGACCGGCGATAAATCCAATTTATGTTTGATACGGAACTCATTCTTTCTCGGCTCGTAGCCCACCGCAACCAAGGCCGCATTCAGTTCGGCCGGTGAGTAAGAATGGAAGAGGCCTTCCATAAACATCTCCGTAATAAGGAGCTCGTTGCCATGGATCTGGCTAGCCAAGAGACCGGCCGTCGTCAACTCATCCTCTTGTAGGTAACCCAAGGCCTCCAAAAGTGCTTTTTTGTCTGAAAACTCCTCAATATATCGTTTATGGGGATCAAGGGTCTCGGCCCGCATCAGGAGCCGCTCATAGGTAGCGATTTTGCGCGTAAACTTGCGGTGTTCTCGCCGCAACGACGGACGATCTTGCCCTGGATACTGCCGATAAAAGGCGCTATCCAGCCGCTGAATGATGGAACGGATGTCTCGCTTTAGGGCCTTTTTGGTTCGTTTGTTGTACGTGATGGGCAAACTTCGCTCGAGTTCACTCTTCTTACGAATCAGTCGTCGCAGACCACCGGGCCCCCGCAGGTGTTGTTCAAAGGGTGCTAGTTCATCCTCTAACATTTCGATCTGGACCAATACCCCTTGCCGCTCCGCAGAAGCTTGGTAGGTGGCGAAATTTTGTCCTAGAATGCGATGAATATCTTCTTGGTCGTAGTTCTTCACCAAATTAAGAATGGAATTATAGGTCAGGGCAAACTGGCTCTTCAAAGGCTCGACTTCGTCCTCTTTCATACTAGGGAACTGGCTGATGTCGAAATAGTTCAAATCCACTATGGTGAAAACAAAACCCTCTTCATCGATTCCCCGGCGTCCAGCCCGGCCCGCCATCTGAAAATACTCCCGATTGGAGATGGGTCTAAAACTGACTCCATCCCACTTAGTACTGGAATCAAAACAGACCGTCTTGCAAGGAAAGTTGAGTCCTACCGCAAATGTCTCGGTACAATACAGCACCGAAATGAGGCGATGCGTAAACAACTCTTCCACAATGTCCTTCAAGACTGGGAGCATCCCCGCATGATGGTAGGCTATGCCCTTCAAAAGAAGTCTCCTCAGGTGATGCCAACGTCCGCTCTCGATATTAGGATAACGGTCTAAAACCTCATCCATGATCGCCTGGACCTGTGCCTTTTGTTGCCGATTCAAGAAATCCTGCTCTACTCCCAAGGCCAAGGCATTCGTCTCACACTTACGGCGACTAAAGGTAAAGAAGAGGCAGGGCAGATAGTCATCTTTAATAGCATTCACTAAATCTAGATGAGTTGTGACCTGTACATTAGGGCGACCATCAGGGCTATCCCCTACCAGCTTGCGATGCTTTCTTTGTACAGCGTTCATTGTCGTAAAGCCCATAGAACGCTCGTAAAGGGAATGTTTAAGGGGAACAACGCGTTCCGAATGGGTAACCACTTCCACGGTTGTTCCTTGTACCTCTTCAATCCAGCTAGCCAGCTCATCTACATTAGGAATGGTTGCACTCAGGCCTAGAAAACGCATGGAAGCAGGCATGAAGATCAGGCTCTCTTCCCATACGATTCCCCGTTCGGGATCATCGATGTAGTGGCCCTCATCAAAAATCACGTAACGAACATCACTGACACGCTCCGGGTCTTCCTGCAACATATTGCGAAAGATTTCCGTAGTCATAATCAAAATTGGGGCATCAGGATTGATCACCACATCACCGGTGAGAATGCCCATGGCTTCTGGGCCTACCAGCGCTTTAAACTCCCGGTACTTTTGATTAC
>CAZAJB010000179.1:2921-3453 GCA_964485345.1 uncultured Clostridiaceae bacterium | reverse complement strand
TTTCCAGAGACCAAGTCGCACCAGTTTCTGTCGGTACCGTAAAGGCATAATACAATATCAAGATCATGGGCACAACGATGAACAAAATCATCCAGATCAGATAAGGGAAAAGAGACGAGCGCTTCATCAGACATTCCCCTTCCTCATGATGTGTATATCTAGAGGTTCCAAACCAAGACCCACCCGAGTTCCCACCGGTTCCATCAGGGTTGAGTGTACCAGCCAAGACACTCCATCATCTGCTTCCACCAGCATCTCGTAATGCACCCCTAAGAAATTCACCGAAGTCACCACCCCAGACAGCCTAGCGGTTTCGGCCGGTATAAGCACTAAGTCCTCTGGACGAATGACCACATCCACAGGTTCATCTTTCTCAAAACCAAAGTCTACACACGTGAAGCTTGAACCACTAAAGTCGACCAAATAGTCTTTGCGCATAATGCCATCTACAATATTACTTTCTCCAATGAAGTCGGCCACGAAGGCATTGATGGGTTCGTTATAAATATCCACCGGCGTACCCATTTGCTGG
>CAZAJB010000179.1:0-2911 GCA_964485345.1 uncultured Clostridiaceae bacterium | reverse complement strand
CCGTATCAGACATGGAGAGGGCTTCTTCTTGATCGTGAGTGACAAACACAAACGTGATACCCAGTTGTTTTTGCATGCTCTTCAACTCATGCTGCATTTCTCGGCGCAACTTTAGATCGAGCGCCGCCAAGGGCTCATCCAAGAGCAAAACTTCCGGCTCATTCACCAGCGCCCTGGCAATTGCCACCCTTTGTTGCTGCCCGCCACTGAGAGAATTGACATCCCGCTTTTCAAAACCCTCCAGGTTCATCTGCTCCAACATCTTGCTGACTTTATCCTTGATAGCCTTTTCACTGAGCTTCTTAATTCGCAAGCCAAAGGCAATATTCTCGAAGACATCGAGGTGTGAAAAGAGGGCATAACGCTGAAACACCGTGTTCACCCTACGTTTATAGGGAGGAAGATTACTAATGTCCTTACCTTCGAACAAAATCTTCCCTCCAGATGGCTGTTCAAAACCGCCGATGAGGCGCAAAGTCGTCGTCTTTCCGCAACCACTGGGTCCTAAGAGGGTGACAAATTCGTTCTTTCGGATATAAAGATTAATACCATCCAGCGCCACAGTTTCGTCATATATCTTAGACACAGACTTCAGGTCAACAATTATCTCGGACAAATTAGTTCCTCCTTCCATCACTAGAAGCTTGGTGGGGTAGATACCCACAGAATGCTAGCAGGTCTTGCACTGTTATTAACAAGGTAGTGGGCCTCCTGGGCCGGAAAGTAAAACGCTTCTCCCGCTCGGACTCGCAATTTCCTCGAGCCAATGTGCAAATATACTTGCCCTTTGAGCACATAGCCGAACTCTTCGCCATCGTGGGGATCATCCATGGCGGTGCGCCCCTGGGGCTCAATCTGAACCAAAATTGGTTCCATGGCATTTTTCTGTGCATTGGGCACCAGCCAACTGATTTCGCTTTTCAGTTCTGCCTCACTCTTTACAGCCACGTCGTCCTTGGTAAATACCACTTTTTCAGGGACTTCATGATTGAAAAAATCCTGCAGATTCGTGCCAAGGGACTCCAAAATATCGACTAGGGTCGCGATGGATGGTGAAGTGAGTTCCCGTTCTACCTGGGAGATAAAACCCTTGGTGAGCTCCGAACGGTCAGCCAACTCCTCTTGCGTCAGATTGTGTTGCATCCGCAAGCGCTTGATTTTTTCGCCAATTTTCACCGCTCGCCCCCCTCTCTGAGTTTTGTAGTACTAAACCTTTAGTTTAGAACCACTAAACAAATGTATTGTAGCCAACAGGGTTCTGCATGTCAATAGTCTCGCTGCAGAAATTTCTGTTGAAACCCAAAATATTTTCGCTGTGACACTAATAGGTTGAAATGACAAGGAAAGCGGATGTTTGACAAGCGACCTTGGTCGCATCAAACATCCAAGGTGATTTGCTCCGCAAATCAACATACGGAAGGGTGAGTGAGCTTGTGGGAGTTAGGTAGAATCGCATTCTTAGGTACCATGGCAGGTGTCCTAGGTACAGGAACTGGAGGACTGCTCTTGTCCTTTTTTAAACGACCCAAAGATCGGTTTCTCAGCTTCTTGCTAGCTTTTTCTGCTGGCGTGATGTTGGCCGTCACTTTCCAGGATTTGATCACGGAGGCCCTAGCTCTAGGTGGCTTAGGCGTAACGGTTCTGGGCATTGTCCTAGGTGTGTTGGCGCTCCTTCTCCTGACTTCCTTCGTCGGAGCTCGGCAATTCCAGAGCAAGGGGCTCGCTAAGACGGGCCTCCTACTTGGACTAGGCATCGCCCTCCACAACCTACCGGAGGGATTGGCCATTGGTGCTGGCTACCTCGCATCAGAGAATTTAGGCCTGTCCCTTGCTTTAGCCCTAGCTATCCACGACATTCCGGAAGGGATGGCCATGGCCGCCCCCTTACTTGCCGGTGGCGTGAGTAGCACTGAAACTTTCTTTTTGACCATCTTGGCAGGGATCCCCATGGGCATAGGAGCAACCATGGGCGGTTTGTTCGGCACCCTCTCGGCACAAGCACTCGCGGGAGCCCTAGGGTTTGCCGCTGGTGCCATGCTATTCTTAGTCTTCCAAGAGCTCTTACCACAGGCACAAAATTACCAGTCCCCCGCTACCTCTACAAGCGGCGCCATCCTAGGAATTTTGCTGGGTATCGTGTTTCTGACACTTTTCTAAAGAAAATGACAAGACATCCCGATATATAAGATGCATCACGTTGAGGGGAGGTGGCAAGATGAACATCTTCTATCTAGCGGGCTTACGAGCCGTAAGCGCATTTCGCACAGCTCAGCTGGATTACACTCGTGCTATGGAACGGATTTCCACAGGGCTGCGCATCAACCGCGCCGCCGATGATCCAGCAGGTTTAGCCATCTCTGAGAAAATGCGGGCCCAAATCCGTGGCCTGAGGCAAGCGTCCCGGAATTCGCAAGACGCTATCTCCATGCTCAATGTGGCCGACGGAGCTCTAAGTGAGACCCACGCCATCTTGCACCGCCTGCGAGAAATCTCCGTCTACTCAGCTACTGGCACCCTCACCGAACACGAACGGACAGCACTCCAACTGGAGTTTAATGAGCTGGTGAAGGCCATCGACGACATTGGTGGCAACACCCAGTTCAACACAATCACACTCCTGGATGGTAAGAGGAACGAAGACGATCCCCTCTTGATTCAAGTAGGCGCTAATGCTGGTCAGACCATGGATATTAGCTTTGCGGACATGCGCGGCGGAGCCCTAAAACTCAAAGATAAAGACGGCAACATCATCTCTGTCTCCACGGCTGAAGAGGCCAATGCAGCAATCGGCATCGTGGACGAGGCCATCAACCAAGTCTCCACCCAAAGAGCGTACATTGGTGCCAAGACTAGGCGCTTAGAACACACCATCAACAACCTTGAGAATACAGCCCTTAACCTTGCCGATGCA
>CAZAJB010000178.1:0-3516 GCA_964485345.1 uncultured Clostridiaceae bacterium | reverse complement strand
TCGACGCTCTAGTAGTAGCTCCTCTCCGCCCAACCGCAGCGATTGCCGTTTTCGACCAGGCAAAAGCTCTAGATATCCCCGTATTGCTCATTGACACCGACGCAGAGTGGGACGACAAAGCATCCTTTATTGGTACAGGTAACTACGAAGCCGGCGCTATGGCTGGTGAGTACTTCATGGATAAGATGCCTGAAGGCGGCGATGTGGTCATCATTAGGGGTGCCATGGGCGACTTAACCCATGACCAAAGGGTTGACGGCTTTGTGGACGCAGTGAAAGGCAGCAATATTAATGTAGTAAGAGTTCAAGCCGCTGACAGTGAACGCGGAAAAGGCTTAGACGTAATGCAGAATATGCTCATGGCTCTACCCAACATCAAAGGCGTCTATTGCTCCAATGATGAAATGGCTCTCGGAGCCCTCAGGGCAGTGGAAATGGACGGCGCAGACGGCGTCATCGTTATGGGTTTCGACGGTTCGCCTGATGCCCTTAAGTCGGTTCGGGCCGGCGGTCTAACTGGTACAGTAAAACAAGACTCCTACGGTATCGGGTACTATGGCATCGAGTATGCAGTCAAGCTACTGAACGGTGAGCAAATTGACAAGCGCATTCCTGTACCCACCCTCATCGTAGATATTGACAATGTAGAAGAAAACATCTCTGAGATGGAGAAGATCATAGGACGCCCACTCTAGGTAACGAGGTAGTTTCCCCAACCCAGCCACTGGGTTGGGGAACTTCAAAATCAGGAGGTGATTGATGGTGGACACTCCCTTTTTGCAGTTGAACAATGTTTCCAAATCCTTTCCCGGCGTGCAGGCCTTAGATAGTGTATCGATGGATATAAACAAAGGGGAAATCCATGCTCTGCTTGGTGAGAACGGAGCAGGTAAATCAACTTTGATCAAACTACTAACCGGAGTCCACTCCTGGGACAGTGGTACAATCACGTATGATGGAGCAGAAGTCACCACGCTTAATCCAAATCAGGCCATACACGATTTGGGTATTGTCCCCATCTACCAAGAGCTAAACCTCATCCCCGAATTGGATGTGGCTGAGAACATATTTCTTGGGCGGGAGATTCTCGCCAACGAACTCTTAAGAATCATTGACCGCAAGGCGATAGTCCAAAAAACCAAGTCAATCTTAGAAACCCTAGGGCAGAACATTCAACCCACAGCTCTCATTAGTACTCTTGGTGTGGGTAAACAACAAATGGTGGAAGTAGCAAAGGCCCTGTCGATACAGGCCAAGTTGCTCATTTTGGATGAGCCAACTGCTTCCCTAGGTGAAGATGAAACTGAAGACCTCTTTAGAGTGATGCGACAGTTAAAAGGCCAGGGCGTTACCATTATTTTTATTTCCCACAAGCTCGAGGAGGCTAAGACCATAGCAGATCGGCTCACAATCTTGCGTGATGGGAAAAAAATCATCACCGTAGACTCCAAGGGCGTCTCTAAAGAGGACATTATTGGATACATGGTTGGCCGCAAGCTAGGCGAGCAATACCCCAAAATGGCTACCACAGCTGGCGATCTAGCTTTGGAGGTCCGCAACCTTTCTACGATGGGTCTGCTTCGTGACATTTCCTTTGCCGCCTATCGAGGCCAAGTACTAGGCGTAGCAGGATTAGTGGGCGCTGGCCGAACAGAACTGGCACGAGCGATCATTGGCGCGGATCCCCGCAGTGAGGGCAGTATTCGCATCAATGGGGCCGAAGTAACCATCAACTCTCCCAAAGACGCCCTCCAGCATGGGCTTGCCCTGCTAACAGAAGATCGCAAAGATCAAGGGCTTTTCCTGGGCAATACTGTTTTGTTTAATACAACGATCGCCAACGTGAAGAGGTTTGTAAATAAAGTTCTAATCGATATCAATCGGCAAAAAGAAGCCGCATCCCAAGTTTCCCGCCAGTTGGGCATTAAGACCCCCAGCCTTAACACGCTGACCTTGCAGCTTAGCGGGGGTAATCAGCAGAAAGTGGTCATTGGTAAGTGGTTGAACACAGATGCGGACATTTTTATCTTCGACGAACCCACGCGAGGAATTGATGTGGGTGCTAAAATCGAAGTTTACAACATTATCAATGAACTGATCTCTAAAGGAGCGGCTGTGATCATGATTTCCTCCGAGCTGCCCGAAATCTTAGGAATGAGTGATCGAATTATCGTTCTCTCAGAGGGATGCTTAACAGCTGAGTTCAGTCGAGACGAAGCCACACAAGAAAAGATTATGGCAGCAGCCACAGGAGGTATAAGTCATGCAAGCTAAGCCGAGTCTGCAGGAGAGCCTGCATCGGGTGAACTGGACAAACGTTTTGCTCAACAAACTGGGAGCGCTACTTGGTCTTATCATTATCATGATTGGACTTTCGTTTGCCAGCCCCCATTTTTTGACTTTCCGAAATCTCATGAATGTAGCCCAGCAATCAGCGATCAACTCTTTAGTCGCTTCAGGTATGTTGTTGGCCATCCTAACAGCAGGTATCGATCTGTCGGTTGGATCGATTTTAGCGCTATCGATTTCGGTCTCCGGGATCCTCATTGTTAACATGGGCTGGAACTCAGTTCTCGCTGTGATTATTGGCTTGGCAGTGGCTGCTCTAGCCGGGACGACCAATGGGTTGGTCTTGACCAAGCTCCGTTTACCACATCCCTTCATTTCCACCTTAGGTATGATGAATGTGGCCAGGGGATTGGCCCTAATTATTACCAATGCCTCACCGGTTTCTGGCTTCCCCCGCTGGATTCAGTTTATTGGATCAGGCTATGTTGGGCGTATTCCCTTTAGTTTTATCATGGTACTTTCCATCGTTGTTTTCTTCCACTTTTTCTTAACGAGAACAACCCTCGGAAGGCAAATCTATGCTGTTGGCGGAAATAGAGAGGCCGCTCGCCTTTCGGGTATTGACACTGATAAGGTAAGGATCATGGTTTACACGCTTAGTGGTTTGATGGCTGGTATCGCAGGTCTAACTCTGATGGGCCGAGTCAATGCCGCCTATCCCTTGGCCGGTTTGGCCTATGAAACGGACGCCATAGCCGCGGTAATCATTGGCGGGGCTAGTTTCATGGGAGGCGTGGGTAATATTTGGGGAACCCTCATTGGCGCCATCATGATCGCCGTTATTCGAAATGGGCTAAATCTCTTGGGTGTATCACCAGACGCACAGACAATTGTCATCGGTTTGGTCATCATCGGCGCGGTCTTTGTGGACGTCTTGCGGAGGCGCCGGAGAGCTTCATAAAAACTTGATAAAGGGAGTGGCAGCCTGGCTGTCACTCTTTTTTTGATCCGTTCGTTCTCGCTCAGGGCGACTAAAAATCCCTAGGTGGTTGAACACCTAGGGATTGACTTTACTGCGTACCATGGCGGCTGCCCCTTTGATACCTGCTGCGGTATCCAATTCGGAAACTGCCAAACGGGGCATGGCTTGAAGAACTGGCTCACATAACTCATATAAGTATGGCATGAACAGATCCGCATTGCGCGCAACCCCTCCGCCAAGGACGA
>CAZAJB010000177.1:0-3587 GCA_964485345.1 uncultured Clostridiaceae bacterium | reverse complement strand
AGGAAAGCAATGATCAAACCCGGGACCACATTACCCTTGTCCGTACTTGACGACGAAGACAAGGCCAGGAAAAGCATCACAAGTCCTGAAAGAGACATGGCCACACCAACCGTTAGATTGGCAGTGCGTTCAAGCCCTTCTTTTCGCGCATGGTCGACACTGGCTTTTTTACGCAGGACGCGATATACGATCCAAGAAACGACGATGGCCGCCAGCTCAACGGTGCGCCGAATAAAGTCTGCCAGTTGCGTAGAGGACCGTCCAAAGAAGAGGGCTATGCCCAATATGAGGGGCCCAGGTGAGCTTAGAACTACAGAAGCAAGAAGAGTCTGCTCTCCAGATTTCCTCTCCATGCTCCTAAACCCCCCACAAGTAGACTAATGGAATGAGTACTGACGCAGCCGCGAGTGGACAGGTTAATGTATCCATGCCACCCTTGGTGTATAGTTCCACGAAGGAGGTCACAGCTGCAGTTACCAATGCGATCAGGATATAGCCATGCCACTTTAGTGAGCCCTGGGCAAGCAAGACAATGAGAACCGAAATGAAGGACACTACAAACATGGCGAGAGTACCCTCTCGACTTTTGCGGCCTTCAACCAACTTGCCTTCGATGTAGTGCTTTCCAAAACGCTTGCCTACTAAGGCAGCTGCTGCATCACCCAATCCCCAGGCAGCTACTGCCGCTAGAACCAAGTATCTCTGCCCGAATAGGCCCCAACAGGCCGTAATCAGCGATGCAAGCATGACACACACGGCTATTAGACTTCGTTTGATTTCCCCCTGCTTTCTCTCAACCAGAAGCTCAGAGTAGCCCGGAACCTTTTCAGCGAGATGCAAAATAGGAAATACGACCAACAAAAAGACAAAGAGCGCCCCAACGGCAATCCACCATGTCTCGAACCCATAGGTCCATGCAAGCACTGATCCTAAGAGGATCATGTGCAACATCTTACGGAAGACTTCCTTGGGAACCTGGACAAACTGTTTCATGATAACGGCCAAAGCAGCCAGTACAAAAAAATATGCAAGAATAATGCCTAAACCTCGGGTAAACTCCTGTACCATCATCTATCCCCCATAGAGCTATACAGAAAATTAGTTGACGAAGCAACTAATTTCACAGTTCGCTTGTTCAACTCAGTTCAAACTGGCGGAAGGTGCGGGTCCTCATTTGGATATCTTTCTCTCGAGGACTTTATCGAGAGTATGATGAGCTCCTTCAATACTTCTAGATCAATGTCAACTAATTTATTGACATAGACACCGGACTTACCCCTGGTGTGTTTGCCAAACTCCTTTAGCAACCGTTCACTTTGGGGATCCAGCAAATCAAGATAGAGGCTGATCTTTGCTTTTCGTGGCGAAAAGCCTGCCAGAAAAGCCTCTCCCCCATGGCCTGAAGCATATTGGTAGCGATACGATCCAAAGCCAATCATGGTATCGCCCCACATGTTGGATCCCAATCCGGTGGCTTCCGAAAAGACCTCTAATAGACGATAAGCATCTGCTCTCTTCTTGGGATTCTCAATGCTTTCAATGAACTCGGTGACACTCTTTCCAGTCATTTTTGTCTTAGCCTCATACATGCCCTATTCCTCCCGGCTAGCTGACCTATCGTTCTGAGAAATCCAAACTCAACCTCTTAAGATCTTCTCCATAGCCTTACCTTTTGCTAGTTCATCCACCAGTTTGTCAAGCCACCGCACTTTCTGCATGAGGGGGTCTTCGATGTCCTCAACGCGAATTCCACACACCACACCTGTGATCTTGACTGCCCTCGGATTCATCTGTGGTGCTTCGTTGAAGAAAGTTTCGTAATCAACATTCTTCTCGATCTGCTCCTGCAAGCCCGCTTCATCATACCCCGTCAACCACTGAATCACCGTATCGACTTCAGCTTTGGTGCGCCCCTTACGCTCTACCTTCTGGACGAGCAGAGGATAGGCCTTCGAAAATGCCATCCTGTAAACGCGCTCAGTGGTCATGACTGTTCCTCCTATCAGTGTCTCCGTCACTCGCGCTCCCTAATGACCACGCGTACGGTATCACCAACCTGTTTACCGATCTTATCCCTGATATCCTTACGGATACCGATGATGTAACAGACAGAACCATCTGCATTCTTCACGCCCATGTTGACTACACTTCCCTCATAGAGTTCACCGTCAAAGGTCGCCCGAACCTTAACTCGCCCTTTGCCAAACTCGGCCCGAATGTCAAAGGGAAATGGCACATACGCGCCGCCTCGGTCAGCAGCTTGGATAACAGCACTGTATTCATAGGTATTCTCGTTCAACAGCTACACGCCCTTCTGTCGGATGCTGGGTCGGCATCCTACTAATCAATCCGCAAAAGGTTATGATTTAGATTTGTGGTAGGCTCGCACTCTTAGCGATCCCCATAGCAACAACATGAACGCGGCCGCGAACCCAAAAGCAGAATACCACGGTTTGTCACCAAACTCACCATCAAGTAGAATTGCCGTGGTAAGTACCGTTACAAAAATAGCGAAGAACAAAAGCAAAGTTGGCAAGAGCAATCCTTTCTTAATGATGCCCGTATTATTGACTCCAAGCATAGTCATGACAAAACCTACTGACAATCCAACCGCACAGAGTCCAGGTGCATCATCGTACTCACCTAGGGCAAAGAGCAGCCCGCCTATGACGATCCCCAGAATGACAGGTAAGATAACCTTTGGCTCGAGAAACTTCTGCATTTTTCTAGTTCTCCCTCTCCTGAATACTATCATAACCCGCATCCTCAAGCTCTTTGATTACTATTTTCTTCATTTTCAGCATCCGTTGAATTTGGGTATCCGTTCTCAGTAACTCTACCATGTTAATGAAACTGTGGGCCGCCATCAAGGCCAAGCCTGCACTTCGTCTTGCTCTAAACAGACTTTGTTCCGCCCTGCCCGTTTCGCTGCGTAAGCAGCCTTATCCGCTCGATCGATAACACTCTCATAATTGCGAACCTGTTCATCACCACAGTGGGTAACTCCGATACTGATGGTGATGCGATATTCCTCAATACCAGCACTTTGCACAGCGATCCGCAAGCTTTCCGCGATAGAAAACAGTTCCTGCTCATCGTATCCATATGCCAAGGCCACGAACTCCTCGCCGCCATAGCGGTAAAAATGTAGCCGGAAGTGCTGTGTCGAGTTGACCAACAGTCCACCCAAATGATTGAGACACCTGTCACCGGCTGCATGACCGTACGTGTCGTTAAAGTCTTTGAAGTGATCGATATCAATCATCAGGACTCCAGAAGGTTTTTCTACAGTCGGGGTTTCCAAGAGCGCCAGTGTTTCAAACAGTTTGCGGCGATTAAAAAGACCTGTCAACACATCGGGCTCTTTTTGAAACGTCAACAAGCGGTGAAGTTCATAGCCTTCCAGCCGTACCCAGACCATGATGTTTCCAATAAAACACCCAAGAATAGCAAAACACAGGGTGTTAATTACATCATCGAGGGCATATTGTGGTTTCAAGTAAAATGCTAAAACCGTATGTACGGTAAACCAAAAAGCCACAAACAGGTTCATACGAACAGGCCGGTCAATGAAGCCGAGGGGCATA
>CAZAJB010000176.1:0-3620 GCA_964485345.1 uncultured Clostridiaceae bacterium | reverse complement strand
TGAATCCCTGTTTCTTATGCTCTCCTCCAAAGCCCGGGAGATGTTGCGCACGGTGGAGTTCGTAATCCTTGATGAGATCCACACCCTATTCCCGAATAAGCGAGGCTGCCACTTAGCACTCTCCCTCGAACGGCTCGAACACTTGGTAGGCCCATCGTCCTTTCAGCGCATCGGTTTGTCCGCTACGGTGAACCCCTTGAAGGATGTGGCCAAGTTTCTCGTCGGTCACAATCGGCAGTGTACCACGGTGGATTCCGGTCAGCGCAAGGACTATGATCTGCAGATCGAACTACCCCTTCCCGACCTGAGAGTCTTGCCAGAAAAAAGTATCTGGCCCGCCATCTACAAGAAACTCTATCAACTCGTGCGTGAGCACAATACAACTCTGGTTTTTGTGAACAACCGTAGGCAAGCAGAGCGTATCGCCGTAAATCTGAACGAGCTCGCCGGTGAGGAAATAGCCCGCACCCATCATGGCAGCATAGCCAAGGAAATGCGCCTGGAAAGCGAGGATCTCTTGAAACAAGGGAAGATCCCCTGCATTGTAGCTACTTCGTCTCTAGAGCTCGGGATTGATGTGGGACATATTGACCTGGTCGTACAAATTGAGTCGCCGAAAGAGGTGGCAAGGGGCATTCAGCGGGTGGGACGAGCTGGGCATGTTGTGGGCTTACCTAGCAAAGCCCGGATCATTCCCAAGACCCGGCTTGATCTCTTGGAAAGCCTTGTCATGCTTGATGCCATAGGGCAGGCTTCCGTAGAACCTCGCCATGCCCCCAAGAACTGCCTCGATGTCTTAGCCCAACAGCTCGTGGCCATGACAACAGAGGGTACTTGGTCTCCCCAGGAGATGTACGCGGTATGCAGAGGATCCTACAATTACGCAGATCTCAAATGGGAAGAGTTTGAACGGGTGCTACAGATGCTGGCGGGAGTGTACGAATCGGATCAGGCTATTGATCTTCGGCCTAGGCTGCATTGGGATCGTTTGGAGAATGTGGTAAGTATGGACTCCTACGGCAAACAACTCGTCTACTCCAACGGGGGCACCATCCCAAACCGTGGCTATTACGGAGTCTACCTGGGAAATGGAGGACCACGCCTGGGCGAACTTGATGAAGAGTTCGTATACGAAAGGCGTCTTGGTGAGCGTTTCTTGCTGGGAACAACGGTGCGGCGCATTGAAGAAGTCCGCCAGGATCGGGTGATCGTATCGAAAGCGAATGGACAGGGACCCAATGTTCCATTTTGGAAAGGCGAGACTGTAGGTCGCTCCCTCGTCTTTGGTAAGAAACTCGGGGCTTTTCTGGCCGAGGCCGAGACCCATCTTGGTGATACTAAAGAGTTTGAAGCTTGGCTGACCTCTAGACTGCAAGTGCAAGACAAGCGCATAAGCCAGAATCTCTGTTCCCTGCTTCAGCGCCAAAAGGACAGCACCGGCAAGCTGCCTTCAGACCAAACTCTGGTGCAAGAAGAGTTCCTCGATGAACTGGGTGATTGGCATATCTGCCTCCACGCAACCCTGGGCGCCAAACTCCATACCCTCCTTGCTCTCCTCATTAGCGAGCAAGTCCGGTCCAAGACCGGGGTCAAAATTGAGTCCATTCCTGCGGACAATGGAATCTTGTTTCATGCCCCTGGAAGCTCCCAACCTCCTGTCATAGATTGGGCCGGGCTTTGGACACCTGACCTGAGGGAGCGCCTTGCGGAGTTGATTTCGCCCACCAGTCTCTTCGGCACCACCTTTCGCCACGCTGCCCAACGTTCGCTGGTCATGGCCTTACTAGCCTATGGCAAAAAGCGTACCCCACTCTGGCTCTCCCGCCTGAAGGCTGGCGATCTGCTGCAAGTGGTTAGCAGCCTCCCCGACTTCCCTCTCGTGGTTGAGACCTATCGAGAAATCATGCACGATTACTTCTGCCTTGAGGATCTAGAAAGTGTTCTAGGCGATCTCAGCCAAGGAACGATCACAGTTCACCGAGTAAAGACGCAGTTACCGTCTCCCTTTGCCCATGAACACCTATTTACGTTCGTTGGCACCCAAATGTATGGTGATGACGCGCCGGCGTCCAATCAGAAAAAGCTCTTTGGCATGGGGACAAATACTCTCCAAGAAATGCTAAAGGGTGGTTTACGCCCCCAACTGCGAGACGATGCCATCTGGGCTGTCGAAGCCAGGCTCCAGGGGAGAGATGCTTTACTGCACAAACCGAATCTGGAGCGAACGCAATACTGGCTCGAGAGGGTAGGCAGCGTAACCTGGAGTGAAGTGGAGGAGTACTTTCCCCAAAACCTCGAGGAAATTCGAGCATCTATACAGGAGTTGTTGACGCAAGAAAAGGCCCTGAGCCTAGGCGATCGCCTTGTGGCGGCGCTCTACCGCAGAGAATACGAGAATCCCCCTAGGGGCAACGTACTGCGATCGTCCCTCCTTCGCTATGCCAAGTGCCATAGACCTTTCAGCGCCTCAGAGCTGGCCCAGCGCCTTGGGGCAAGCACAGACGACGTCACCGCACAGTTGATCGAGCTTAGCAGGGAGGGCCTCGTAGAGCTGGGCAGTGACTTGTGGTATAGCCCGCGGGTGCTCAAGGAGATGCACACCCTGTCCTTGAGCAAGGATCGGCAAGCGGTAACGACAGCCGGTTTCCCGCAGTTCTCAGTCTTTCTCGCCAAATGGCAAGGGATCCCAGCTAAACGTTCTGATCTTTATGCTGCCCTCCATCCCCTGCAGGAACTATGGTTGCCCCTCAGTAGGCTAGAGGGCCATATTCTACCAATCCGCAGCAAGGATTACTCCCCCGCTGGACTCGATCAGCTCCTTGGGTCGGGCATGCTCTCCTGGCGCGCCAAACAAGTGGGCAAAGAACTCTTCGTACGCTTCGAGCCTGGTGCAGCCGACGTTCCTGCCGCGCTCCCCTCATGGATCGAGTGTCCGAACTATCTTGAGGACTTCACCGAGGGTACAGAACTCTCTCCCTCTGCGCAACGGATCATGGCGACCCTAAAAAACCATGGTGCCCTTAATCTCCTTGGACTTGCCAAAGTACTAGAACAGGGCGTAGCGAGCTTGTGGTGCGATATACACCAGCTGATGCTCAGCGGGCTTCTCAGCAATGACACCTTAGGGCCCCTACGCTTCTTAGCGAAGGCTAACAGAAACCGCCAACGAGCGCTACGCTCTCTGATCGATTCCTCGGTACTAGGTCAGATGGGCCGCTTCTTTCTCCTGCCTCCGAGAAGAGAAGTCTCTGCCCTGAACCTTGCGAACATCCTGCTAGACCGATATGGTATTGTCACAAGAGAGATGGCCCTAGCGGAGGCTATACCCTGGGCCGATCTCTATCCCATTTTCGACTACCTCGAGAATCTTGGTCAAGTAAAACGCGGGTACTTTGTTGATGGGCTCGGGGGCATCCAATTTGCCCGAGCTGAGGCAGTATCCATGCTCAACCAGACAGAGCCCGATACGCAGGCATGGTTGGTGCTCGCCAAGGAAGATCCTGCTTACCCAGGGCAGTTCTCTCGGGAACAAGTCAAGGGGGCCAGCTTCACGGTATTTAGGGCTGGAGTCCCTGTGCTTGCCGCAGAAAAACGCAAACTTTCCCTTTCCCTCCTTGCCC
>CAZAJB010000175.1:0-3768 GCA_964485345.1 uncultured Clostridiaceae bacterium | reverse complement strand
GCTGTTTGTTTTTAGGATCAACCACCCAGTATTCCTGCACACCTCCGGTCATATAGAGGTCTAACTTCTTCAGGAGATCATTTCTTCTTGTACTCTCAGAAAGGATTTCTACCACTAGGGTAGGCACTCCATAGTAATAGCCATCTTCCCCGAGATTTTGCAGTAGATCACAGATGACCACCAGATCAGGCTGCACCACATTAACGTCGTCCTCACAGCGGCGAATGGTAATATCAAAGGGGGCACTCATGGGGACACAGCTCTGCCCGTCAAAGTGATTGAAAAATGTTCCGGCCAGTACCATCTGGGCTAATTGGTGATCCGTTTTTGGAGAAGCCTGAAGAAAAATCTCACCATCAATAAGCTCATAGCGCTCTTCGCTACCCTTCGTTAATTCAAGAAATTCTTCGTAGCTTGCTTTGCGCAATCCATACCCTTCGGCTAGAGCTTTTTCAGATACCATACTAGATTTGCTTTTTGGGGCATGTAAGCCCGAAAGGCAGGCTACCTCTTGACCATTACGGGTAACGATTATTTCTTGTTCGTTAGCCAGGAGGAGGTATTTGCCGAAATTGTTTTGCACCTCGGTAGAACTAACCTTTAACATAGGTTGCACCCCATTCTGTTTGTTTAGCTAGAATAGCTAAGTTAAGCATAACAAGACAGGGCAATTCCGTCAACGCTCCCCATAATTCACATTTAACCGAAACGCCCGCTCCTCTAGGTCTATCGCCCAAAAAGTGCAAGGGTTTTTTTGACATTAAAAGGGGAACCCTAATCAAGAGTGACTGAAACGAAAAGGGTGATGGTATGGATTGGCAAGGGTGGCCCTTGGCGCGAGTGGTGATTTTGTTTTCATGTTTTGGCTTTCTCTTAGTTTTTGTGCAGGTGACTTTGCTTCATTATCGGCAGAATTTTAGGCATTGGAGCCAATGGGTACCGGTGATCACTTTACCCATTTTAGCCTTGAACGCCCTAGTCTTAAGTTTTTGGAACCTGGATTGGATACGTACTCTCTTTATCGGGCTCTGTATCGCTGATGCCCTAGGTGGACTCTCTGGGTTTTACTTTCATTTGCGGGGGGTAGGGCAAAGGGTCGATGGCTATCGCCTGCAGAATTTCCTTGTGGGGCCGCCTGTTATGCTACCACTCATGGTCACAGCCCTGAGTGTTTTAGGGCTTTTGGCAGTCTATTGGGGTATGGGGGTATGAAGAGAGAGAAGGGGCTGTACCCCAATTACGACGTTCTAGCTTTGCAGGATGAGTGGGATGACCATACTAGGGATATTGTCAATCAGCGCCTGGGACCCTTCCAGTTCACGCTATTATCCCAGTGGGAACAGGAGATGATCAAGGCGATTGCCGGCCATCTGGCCTACGATGATCGAGACGGGATTCTGACTTGGATTGCGGCCCATCTCGATCAGAAGCTTAACCAGCCCTTTGGCGAATCGCAGCGTAAACCTGAGACTCCGCCTCAGAAAGCATTGGTTCTAGATGGTCTGAAAGCTTTGGATCACTGGGCTAAAGCAAGTCACTACAAGGCATTTCTCCATAGCAAGACGGACCAACAGTTTCAGCTCCTCAGCTCCTTACAGTTAGGTACATTGGCGGAGGAGAAGGGCTGGGATACGGCACTGCAAAAAGCACTCTTCAAGAAACTGCTGAGTCTCGTTATTGAAGCTTACTATTCTCACCCTTGGGTTTGGTCGGAGATCGGCTATGGCGGGCCAGCTTATCCCCGGGGTTATGTCCGCGTTGAACTAGGTCTGACCGATCCTTGGGAACCGAAACGACCAAATGACGCAGGGGGGAAGGGGGAGGGGCGATGAAGGATCGCAAGTTTGCAGACCAAGAAGTGGACGTTGTGATTGTCGGATTGGGCGCAGCTGGTGGGGTCTTACTCAGGGATCTGGCCAAGGCTGGTTTTGCTGTGGTTGGCATTGAAGCGGGCCCCTACTGGGATCCGGCGTCGGACTTTGCCAGCGATGAACTCCACTCGCAGACTTTAGCCTGGAACGATACACGCCTCTCTACGGGCCAAGATGCCATCCAGTTTGGTTCGAATAACTCAGGTCGGGGGGTAGGCGGAGGTACAGTGCATTTTACCGGGGTCTTTTATCGTTTTCATGAGAGTGACTTTAAAGTACGTACCCTCGATGCTGTGGCGGAGGATTGGCCTATTACCTATGAGGATTTAGCACCCTATTATGCCAAAATCGAGGAAGAGATTAAGGTCAGTGGGCCCCGGGAGTTTCCCTGGGGAGCTTTTCACGGTCCCTATCCCTATCCGGAGCGCGAACCGATCAGTGCCAATGCCCAGGTTTTTAGGCGAGGTTGTGAAAAGCTAGGAATTCGTAGCACTGTGGCGCCCTTGGCGATTCTCTCTGCACCCTTTGATGGCCGCCCTCCCTGCATTAACCGGGGGTTCTGCAATCAGGGTTGTTTGCCTAATGCCAAGTTCTCTACGCTGATCCACCATATTCCTGAGGCTTTGGCCCAAGGTGCTGAGGTCTTGGCTGACTCTATGGTCACCCGCATTTTGGTGAACAAAAGGGGAAAGGTTACGGGCGTGGAGTTTAACCATGATGGTGCCTCTTATGAGCAGAAGGCCAAGGTGGTTATTGTTTCGGCCTTTGTGGTGGAAACTCCGAGGCTTCTTTTGCACTCGGCTTGCCCTCAGTTTCCTCATGGTTTGGCCAACAGTAGTGGTTTGGTAGGGAAGTACATGATGCCCCATAGTGGTCATGATGTGTATGCGAAGTTTGAGGAAGAGATTCGCCTCTATAAAGGGACCCCTGTTCTGGCCGTGAGCCAGGATTTCTATGAAACAGATCCAAGCAGAGACTTTGTCCGTGGTTATTCCTTAAATGCACATGGTAGTCGGCCCGTATCCATGGCCAGGATGGCAGCGAGCAATGCTGGGATCTGGGGCACAGACTTGCACGAGATTATGCGAGATTATAACTATTATGCCCGCATTACTGTGGTGGGAGAGGTCTTGCCTGCTCTAGAAAACTCCGTCACGCTCAGTGATGAAAAGGATGAATACGGGATCCCCCGGGCTCAGGTGCAGTTCAGTTACGGGGAAAATGATCGCAAGTTAATTGCCCACGGGATTGAAAGCTGCAACCAGATTCTTGAAGCGGCAGGTGGAAAGAGGGCGTTTGTAGTCCCTGACAGTGCCCATTTGATGGGTGGATGCCGTATGGGAAGCGATCCGAAGCAATCTGTTGTGAATGAGTTCTGCCAAAGCCATGACATACCCAATCTCTATATTTGCGATGCCAGTGTTTTTGTGACTTCAGGCGGTGCCAATCCCACCCAAACGGTGATGGCAATAGCATCTCGCACTGCTGATCATTTGATTGGGGAGAAGGGGAGAGTTCTGTAAAGCGCCTGAGACCGTGTTCGTACGACACTTCCGCTACTCGCCCACAGCCACCCTCAAATGTGGATCCTACGTAGAGGAAAACTCCCATTGCATGTAAAATTCATGGCTATGGCCCGATTTGCTCTACGATGGGATCTGCCGGGTTATCCTCTGTGTTGGCCGGTGTTTTCTTCGGAAATACGCGTTTGTACCAGTTCAGCTTCTTGGTGCGGCTATTATCTTGGCTGGGGTATAGGGCGTGAATCAGGGCAAGAAGAAAGCCTCCGCTAATCTTTGATTGGGGGAGGCTGTAGCATAGCATAGCATGGATTGGCTAGGATATAGTTCTTGCTGGAGTGGTTGTTTCAACTGGTGAGAATTGAATTGGAATCTTT
>CAZAJB010000174.1:0-3853 GCA_964485345.1 uncultured Clostridiaceae bacterium | reverse complement strand
TGGGCTAGTTCAACATCAATGCGGCCATCGGTGTCGGCCGTGAGGTCTGCCACCCGTGCAAAGTAACCATATTCCGTGGCAATCCACTCTCTAAGGGCATACAGGTCTTCCCACAAATCATGGACATTGAGAATATATCCCGTTTGCGTCTTCATCTGTTTTGCATACTCAGCAAAGGGTACCTGCGTCATACCGGAGAAATGAATTTCCCGTACGACTGGATTCTCCACGACGTTGAAGATGACCTGAACACCGGCTACTGCCGGTTCAAAGTTGGCAGTGGCATCTTGAAAATAACCAAGATCATAAATGGCACGTAAATCGTCGAGAATGTGTTGTTCCACCACTGGCTGGTTAATTTTTGTCTTAAGAATGCTAGCTTTAATAGTCTCGGTATCAACAAATCTGTTACCTTGTACCTCAATCGATCGAACTAAAGTTGAATCTTGAGCCCACACGCTCGCACTGCCCATCTGCAAGAACAATCCTACTACGATGAGCACCACTAAGAGCTTGGCTGAACTTAACCTCATTGCCCTGCCTCCCACGCACATTAGATTTTCGTCTCTTCATTATTCTACTTAACCTATTCGCATTCCTCTTACCAAGTCTGGGGACTGTTTGCAGGAAAACCCAGCCCCTAATCGTAAATGTTCAAATCAAAAGTGGCCATACCGTCGATGACAAATTGCGTAGATAGCGTAACCTTGGTGGCCTCTGATGGGGTGTCAGCCCAGGCATAGTAACCAAGGGGCGCTGAAAAATTTTCTTGCTCGCCTTCTGTCTCTGTCCCTGTCTCTGCTCCTGCCTCTGCCTCGCTTTCATGTTGCAGACGGTTTTCTAAGAAGGGATAAAACTCTGCCACAATCTCATTGTTCCGTTCTCTATCCATGTATTCCGTAATTAAAGCATCCAGGGACTCGGCACCTGAAATGCGGTAGCGTACTGGCTCGTCCTCGCCCTCATCAATTTCAAGCAGACTGGTATGAACAGGAGGTTTTTCAACATAGTAACCTGCCCCGCCCCCCCGCACCGTTACAGTGAGCAAACCAGGCGCTATATCCTGAGGAACCTCTACACGCAACGTCCGAATTTCACTCGGTCCGCGATACGGACGGATCGTAACGTCTACATCCACAAACTCGCCGGCTTTAGCATGGAATGCAGTGGGGACTGCTTTTTCGATTGTTGCCGTTTTTCGTTCCTGACCCACCTCAACTTCAACTCGAACATCCTGTAAATCCACTTCTTGCAGGTTGTTGTTGACTAGTAGCTCCAGTCCAGACAATAAGTCTGTGAGGGACCATACGGCAATGTCGCTGTCACTGTAAAAGAGATTCTCCCTAATCATACGTTGGCTAAAATCCTTCGCAGTGAACTCTAAGCGCACAAAGGACGTTCCGGCACCAAGTCGATCTAATGTGGCGTCCACACTTTGATAAGCGCTGCTGATCACTAGAGGAACCATAATACTCGGTTCCTTCACCACCTCCACATTAAACGTCTGGCGGATGTCCGTGTCGCGATCTCTGACCTGGATATTCACAGAAACGTATTCAGGCTGGCTTCCTAAGCCTCCTCCGAGACCTACAGCCCTATCTTGCTCAATCTTGCCAATGGTGGAACCTAGGGAGACAATCTTAAAAGGTATATCCAAGGAAGGCAAAGTATAGTGCACATACGCTGCGGAAGCGAAAAAGTCCACATTACCCCGATGTGTGAAAGGATGTCCGAAGGCGATGAACCGACCATCGTTCTTCACATGGGTGACAGTGCCAAAGGATGCCACCTGGAAATCTCCTCTAAGGAGCTGGACGCCAATCATACTACCACCTTCTAGAATAACGGGACCATAAGCATTGCTGGTGGCCATAGAAGGCATCACCTGAACCTGCTGGGCGCCTAAGGCTTCTGAAAGGATACGACGATTGCGATCGTTAAACCCCTGCACAACAAGGGGCGAACGCATCGTCGTTGTTCCGGGGGGTAAGGTGGGATCGGGAAGAGAAACCTGATCATAGAGTTTAAACATGTCTACGGCAGGGGTAACTAAACCTATGCGATGATCTGTTTGGGCATAGGTATAACCGATGGCACCGAGGAGGCGATCCTGAATATAAACAGGGCTCCCACTCATGCCTTCGGCAATTCCTCCCGAACGATCAATGACATCGCCACTGACCTTGATCATGATCAGATTATTGAGAGGTGGGCTCTGGGGTACCAGTCCCAAAACCTCCACATCAAATGTCTCAATAGTATTACCTGCAATGACCGTCTTAGCCACTCCCTTGAGACCTGGTCTAACTTCTTCGGGAAGGAACAATTGTTGAGCATCAACTGCGCTGAAAATACCGCAGAGCAGAAATACAAGTAATAATATGCTAAATCGAGCACCTAAGCTTCGCATCAAGCCACCCCTTCTGTCCTTTGACCAAGGAAAAGGTCCCTTACTCCGATAAAGGGCCCCCGCCAACGACTACTATGGCATTGCCTACGGGGCGTTCTTTGCCGTCCGAAGGCAGATTTAACACGAAGTTACGAATCACCATAGTTGTGGAACCGCCCCCATCTAAGTTCATGGCTTGTAGCGCTCCCAGTTCTATTAAAAGATTTCCAAGTTCACTCAAAGTCATACCAACACTGATATGCGGCTGTCTCCCATTCACCGTGACGAGCAGGAGTTTGTGATCCGCAGTGATTCCGATCGCGGTCCGAGGAGCCCGTCCCACTAGGATATCGTCACGAAAGCGTTCTGCTTCGCCTGTTATCTGCAGCTTTCCATCATGTACAAGGCGGGGCCCGCCACCGATAATCTGATTAACACCAAGCTCATGCCAGGCAGGATTCAATTGCAAGTCTACCTCAACTGGATCGCCCACCTTAAATCTGGCTAATGGTTCCCTTTGCGTACCGTGGGCCGAAAGCACCAAGCCATCAGGAGGAATTGTGCTATTGCCAGGTTGGATCTCGGTAACAACTCCGTCAACCACAACTACCTCGTAACCATAAGCATTGGTATTAGTCTTCGTACCATGGTGCTTCGTATAGACAATGAGTTCGTCCTGCAAGCGAGGACGATTCAATCCTTGAATAGTAGTGAGCACAGTACCATCTTGGAGTAAGACTCTACCTTCAAAGCTTACCTGATCCATCACCGCAAGTCTAGGGCCAAGCCCAAGGGCTGTGCGATTGGCATAGGGCTCGCTCAATAACTCTCCATCGATCATGAAAACACCTAGGGGCCTTCCGGTAGAGGCAAAATATGCACCATTCACAGCTGCAATCGCTCCAGATCGCTCCGCAATGGAACTAACTTGTTCAGAACCGAAAAGCCGGTTTTGAGCGAGAGCGAGCTTCACCTCAAATCCATGCGAGAGATCAATCTCTAAGTAATTGACCACATTCGGCCCAAAGGCATCCGCTCGCCTTTGATGTCCATAGACCACACCAAAGTCTACCATACGCCTCGACGTGTTCGCAAAGGTTTTTGGGATCTGTAGATAAAAGAAGTTCTCGCACTCGGTGCTGACACCTTGGGGAACCTGGTAGTGGAAATCGAGGACCAAGCGCGATCCTTCAAGCCCTTCGGAATAACGAATTGCTTTGAGCGCGACGTCCTGTACCGCCTGAGCATCTTGAAAGTCTGCTAGTGGGTGCTTGGAATCAATGATGACCTTCATGGGACTTGTGGTATAACTAACACGATACTCCTGCCCTGGGTCCTTTGGCAGCGCGAGCAAAATATGTTCCGGAAAAATGGAAATTGTCTGTGCTATTGCGGTATGCACTACAGCAAATAACACGCAAAAGAAACCAAGAACCATCCTGCTCCGCCTAGACAGCACACACA
>CAZAJB010000173.1:0-3997 GCA_964485345.1 uncultured Clostridiaceae bacterium | reverse complement strand
ACACCATTACCAAATCTGTGTCCATGAGTAGCAATCTTGATCAGCTTATACGGGACTTTTCATCGGAAATGGGTGTGAGCCAGCGGGTGATCTTTGAAGCTGCTCTTGTTCAGTTTATGGAGCGATATGGGTATGGGCGGCAGGTGAAGACGTTACTCCATCGTTAGTGCCTCACCTTCTAGGAAGATTATTACTAGGAACAGGAGTTCCCTTTGCCTTTGTCGAAGTATTACGCGGGTGATGGACTGTGGTGAACAGATTGATTGAAACGAATCTCAAAAGCCAGAAAATGGTTGAGCTTTTGATTAAACTGGATGGTACTTCAACGTCTTTGATTACATCTTTCCTCTGGTCTTTGGCATAGCAGAAGATTTAAAGATGGGCAATGTCCCCCGAGGTAGATGAGTTCATGATGGATTACTGCGCAAAAAGGTTCGATGAGATTGAAGGGTATCTGGTATCAAAACACCCGCACAGGTCCATCTACTTAAACCGATGTGGGTGACGCTTTAGAAAACATGGAATCCGAAATGGAGGAAGAATAATGGATTTTCTGGGACCTGCTATGATGAGCTATTACTCAAGAGGGGAATCCAGCGATGTTCTTTCTAGGGTTAATGAACAGTTGAGCGCATCCATCAGCAGCATTGAACCGGAGTTTCTTTGTTTGTTTCACGATATGTTGACAAAAGAGCCGTGTCACTATTGGAATCGCGATGTGTATGCTCAAACTTATCGCGGACTATCTGCTTTATGCCAGGGAAATCCGGTTGAGGTTTACGATGAGCTCGTTGAGAAATTTCTCATCGGCTATGGAGCATACATGCAAATTAGTGATATTATTGATGATCTCGGACAGATCAATGATAGATCAGAGATTAAGAATCGTATGTACAGATTGCCGACTTATATCTCCATTGTCGAAGGTTGTCTGACAAACTTGTTCCGTTTCACTGTTTTAGTGCTAGATCAGGTCTCGAGCAAGGACTATGCTACTCAAAAGAAACTGCAACCACTATGTGATGCTCTAGAGTGTAACGGATTTGAACTGCTAGTAGGAGATGTGGATGTCGATGTCAGAAATGCAATTAACCATGGCGGAGTCATGTTTAGGCTAGATGAAGGATTTGAAGTTATAGACTTCATGTACAACAAGCAGGGGCGCACGGAGATTAAGTCATTTAAACTCTGGGAATTCGATGATTTGATTTACAGGGTCTACGATACTGCGGGCGGGGTCTTGTTGGGGATATGTCATTTCCTAAACGAAAATTTCGACTCGATTTTAGTTGATAGGAACTCAAAAAGACACCTAGCATTTAGCTTGTTTTCAATGGAGTTAAGCATCCCTACTCTCCGTTGTCGAAGTATTAATGATGTGGGGGACAATAAGCAGCTGAACTTGCAGTTCTATGTTACTAATCCTAATAGGTATTTTCTTGTTCGGATTGCTATAGAAGTCGCTATGATCGCCTTCTCTCGATATAACGATTATCAGCAATACATGATCTCATTCAGCGGAGATCGTCTCCAAACTAGTTGGATGCGTTTCAGGAACGAACAGGTCGAAGATATGATCAGTAGAAAGAGAGAATTGGCTGAAGTGGCAGAGGAGGTACTTCGTAATGATTCCCTCATGTGGGAGCCACCCACAGAGGAGATAGATCTGCAGGAAATCAAGTATTTCAGGTTTCCGAATTACACGGGTAAGAATTTCAAGATTAACAGAGTGGCAGATTCCAGTATTGATAATAGGAAACGTCTCAGGGCTCATTTATATATTGGACAGATTGAAGAGAAAAGCGAGATACTAATGATATTAAGCGACGCTATATCTTGGCTCAAGACGCTAAAGAATCCCCCATCTCCAACAATACCGCATAAGCATGGTGCCATGGAGGCTGACTCACTATACATCAATGTTTACCGAGAGGACACACGAAAAAATAAAAATGTTCATCCCGAGAATGAGAACTTCGTATGCATGGTTGACTATAATATTGACGGAATCTCCACGCTCAAGCATGGTAGCATAACTCCAACGTTATGGAAGCAATTCCATCATGAGACAGGTGGAAATGCTCTTATAGCATGGCGCGAAGCAAAATATGTTGAAAAGAGGAAAATTGGCCGCAACGATCCCTGCTATTGTGGTAGTGGTGAGAAGTTCAAACGTTGCTGTATGGATGCAACGTTTGAAATGTTACGGTAAAGTTATCAATTTATGTAAACCACTTCGAATCGTGTTTCTGGTCATGCTATTTGATTTTCTATAGGTCACGGTACTTGACCGGTTGTCTTTAGAGTTGATTATTCTTCCTCTGGCCAAGGATAGATGAGCTCCTAGTCTAAGGTGGTGGCGATGTGGATTACTTTCGGGTATTCGATGTGAAGAAGGTACTAGAGGGAAAGTACTGGATGATAGGCCATCAATGCTAGTGCTAATCCTACTGCCGATATAAATTGAGTCGCTAGAGGAACTTAACCACTGTTGGTTGATGTCTAACGAACCTTGAGAGGTGCTTTGTTAATGTATGATCTAACGAACTTGATTACTACAATTGCCAGCAGTTCAGCTACTCTAGCTGCTATTATTGGTGGTTTTATCGCAAGCAGGCTTATCGCGCTAAACGCGGAACGAGCTGAACTAACAGTTCGCATTCACGAAATTGACGAGGAAATGGTCTTTAGGAAAAGCGAGGTAGCCGAGGCTCGTAAGGAACTAATTGAAGACGATGCGGTTGATTTTATTCTTTACCACATTGAGGAGCTAATAGATGGCAAACCTATTGATGTGGTTTATTCGGCTGCGGAACGTCCAGGAATAAGCAAAGAAGAACTGTTGCCATTTTGGAATAGGGCGCTCGAATTGATTCCCAGTTTACGCGAATTTATTCGAGTTACGAAAATATTCGAGATACCTAGTGGATTTGCCGAGAGACTCTCGGATTATGAGTATGAGATATGCAAAGAAGCGATAAGTGTATGGGAAAGTCGTTCGAATCGGCAGGCAACGAGGTTTCCATACAACATTGGTATGGACCTAAACCGAACGCGTTTTCGAGTGTCTCGGGATGCGAACTATTGGCATCAGAAAAAGAAAGAGGACATAAATGTGCACATGGCCCATCTAGAGTGGTTACGGGTTCGGAAAAAACAATTGGAGAGCCGGCAAGAGGCCTTACGGAAACCTAGAGGTGTCGTTGATGGTTTGATTGTTTTCTTGGTAGCAGTTGTAGTGGGCATTATAATACCCTTAATGAATATCCCCATGGTTCTGGAAGATTATGCCGCCATGGTGGTGACAAAACGACTATATATTGGGCTTTTTTCAGTGGTTCTTATTGTTGTGTTTTCGTATTTTATCGGTCTTGCCCGCTGGAAAGGTGTAAAATAGAGTGACGACATCCAAACCAGGCTTAATCAGGAGGACAAGTGGGACAATCATCGGAGACATAGAATTCGGGGCTTATGACTCCTCTTTTTCGTCTTTATCTCATGGTTTTCCCATTTGTTTTCCTCGTGATAAACGTCCTTTAGGAACATCAATGGATCTCTTTATTTAGAAAACCCTCTCTTTATTTTCGCTTTTGAAATAACAATGGTTGCAACATTGGGTCCAGAAACTCCTGTGTTTAGTGGGTTTCTGGATCTCACTTCTTCTTGAAATGTGTGAAAATTCTGATTATCTTTAGGCAGTTGGGTATCAATCAAGGCGGCGCAGCAAAGTCCATGGAGAAACTCTCCTCTGGCTTCAGAATCAACCGTGCCGGTGACGACGCTGCAGGCTTAGCCATCTCTGAGAAAATGCGTGGCCAAATCAGAGGTCTAAAACAGGCTTCCAGAAACGCCCAAGATGGTATTTCTCTAATTCAGACTGCTGAAGGCGCGCTGAACGAAACCCATGCAATTCTGCAAAGAATGCGTGAATTGGCGACTCAGTCGGCTACGGATACCAACGTAAACGTTGATCGTGACGAAATTCAAAAAGAAATCG
>CAZAJB010000172.1:0-4066 GCA_964485345.1 uncultured Clostridiaceae bacterium | reverse complement strand
GGCGATCGCTACCCTTCCGAACTAAGTGGCGGGCAGCAGCAACGGGTGGCAGTCGCTCGAGTGCTTGCCATTAGGCCGGAGATCTTCTTAATGGACGAACCTTTGAGCAATCTAGACGCGAAACTGCGTTTAGATATGCGGGTTGAGCTTAAGCGCTTGCACACGCTAAGCGGAGCCACCTCTGTCTACGTCACACATGACCAACACGAGGCACTAACCATGTCTACGCTTATCGCGGTTATGAAAGACGGAGGGATTCAGCAGTTAGACTCGCCCCTGGAGATTTACGAACATCCAGAAAACATTTTTGTCGCTGATTTTGTGGGTAGCCCCCCAATAAATTTGGTGAAGGGTAGGTTGGAGTCCTCTCTATTTATGGCTGATGACTTCCAAATTGCCCTGCCAGGAATAGAGTTAAACGAACAATCGGTAACTCTGGGTATCAGACCAGAACACCTAAGCATCGAGACCGCTGATGGGCCAGGGACCATCTCTGCTAGAGTGTATTCGGTGTTGCCCGCTGGCTTAGAGACTGTTATTCATGTTTTGAGTGGCGAAACCATGTTGACCATCACCTCTTCGGGGTATATTGCATTACAAGTGGATCAGCCGGTCTTTGTCAATTTCGGTCTCGATCACGTTTTATTGTTTTCAACAAATACCCAGAAGCGAATTTATCCAGTTAGTAACGGAAGAGTTTGTTGAAATGCTTAGAATGAGCCCGGGCAATGGCTAGGTGTGATTCACAGCAGAATAATTTGCCTGCAGGATGAAAATAGGCTGCTGGGAACTCCAGCAGTTTTGTGAAGGAGTTGAAGCAACATTGTCCTTACTTATTGGGGCGGTTCAAGAAAAGAGGGTTTTCCCCAGCCATTATGGATTTCTGGATTTGGCGGTTTCTTTGGGGTTGAAATGGGTGGAATTCAAATATGAGGAAAGACTCGATCGCGATGGCACCATGCGCTACGGGGCAGGAACCCGTCTGGGAGAATACGCCGCAGCGAATAATATCGAGGTCTCGGTCCATGCAGCCTTCGATGATGGAATAAATTTGGGAACCAAAAACAAAGAGCTATTACACATAACCCGTCGTCGGGTCCGGGAAAGCGTGGATTTCGCCGAACGTGTTAACGCTAAGTATCTTACTGTTCATGGCGGATTTTATAGTCTAGGTTATGCGCTTACCCCTCGCAGCGAGAATCTCCTCCCTCCCTTTCAACAAGTCAGGGAAGAACTTGGCGGAAAGGAATTTGCTGGCCTCAAGACCAGGATCTATCAAGAAATAGGTGCACTGCGAGAATATGCTAAACAACGCGGGGTTGTTGTGGCTCTCGAAAATCTCCATGGCTTTAGCTACGATCGAACGCGGTTTCCCGTTACACCACAGGACTTTTTCGAGTGCCAGGCGGCATTAGGTGATGACCTGCCCCTTGTGTACGACTCAGGACATGCTAATTCAACAGGCTTAACTGCATCAGAATTCATCCTGGCCGTTGGTTTGAATAATATAGTAGGGGCACACATCCATGATAATGACGGTACAGATGATCAACATCTGTCCTTAGGCGAAGGCAACATTGATTTTCCGCAATTTTTCCTTGACTACGTAGAAAATGGGGCTGCTTTCCCCCTTAATTTCGAACTTCGTTTCAAAAAACATTTTATCGAAAGCAAGAAGTTTGTTGAGGGCCTTAAAAAATAGGCGAAGTTCCTGAAGGAATTAGTGTTCGGATAGAGCAGTGGGTTTGTGAAAATCGGTATATCCCCCAATGATATCGGAGCGCTAGTGGACACCTGGGAAGGTGTCCATTTTCGATAAAAGTGCGATAATGTTCTGAAACCGCTCAATAACCTTGGATTTGATGGGAGCAAAGTGGTGCAGCAGTTGAGAATGTACAGTGAAGAAGTGTGAGTAATGTGCTCTTGGTCAACTCATTACTGCAAAAAGAGCTGATTATTTCGCATCAATGGGTCCAGTACGGAGCGAAGCTCCGTACCCCCCATTTTCGGCAATGATTCCACCTGTTCGCAGAGGGATACCACCTGTGATTACAGTTTGTTCTTGTATTCGCACATATTCATGCGACCTGTTTTAACCCAAATAGCATTGTGAACGATTCTATCCATGATGGCGTCAGCGTGAACACCTCCACCTAGTCAAGTGTGCCAGAGTTCCTTTCTGTACTGGGTGCAAAAAATCGTGGATGTAAAATCATGACTCCGCTCGATGCGTTCGAATAGAAAGTGCTGTTCATTGTCTTCAAGAAGCCACTCATCAATGATTAACAGGCCATAGCTACAGTATTTCTTCAGTAACTTGGAGCGGCCTTTCGGGACAAGTGCTCCTTCGTCGAGCGCAACCAAAAGACCCGGAAGTCGTATGTATGGGGTGCGAAACTGTTGCTTGCATACCTGTTTGCCGATTGGACAAGTTAAGAATGTTTTCCCGGAGCCCGTGAGACCCTGAAAGATCACATTGGTGTTGCTGTGAACAAACTGCCCATCAACCTCCACCTCCACTCTGGCAGACTCACTTTTTGGAGCCCCTGACACACTACATTTAAGGAGACTCGCACCAAGAGAAGCAAGCTCATGGGTGAGAATGAATCCATTCTAAAGTTAGTGAGACACTGAATCTCTTCTAGCATGTCGCGCTTTAGAAGGTGCCCTTCGTCCATGATGATCACCGGTATCTTCTTTTGCTCCTCGTAAAGACCGATAATTGTCCGGGGGGCTGCCGTTTGGCGCCCCCCGCGATGGATCGGGGAGGTGACCCAATTGATGAAGCGCTTTGTAATAGAAATCTCGAAGCGTATGATCGGAATCTGTGATGTAAAGTACAACATATCTTGCTGGGTGTAGGCTTGTCGTTCAGAGGTGGGCAGCCGTAGACTTACCTGCACCCAGTTCTCCTGTGAATAGGGCGAATTGGCGCCTTTCTACTCGTTCGAGGCGTCATCATCTAGCCTGTAGAAACCAACAAAATTTTCTCATTAGCAGTCTAGCGCAGATAATAATATTGTTGCGCACACGGAAGGAATCAGATGTCACATGGTGAATAGAGAAAAGTATCACAATACTTAAGGGGGTAGTTGTTTTGTCGAGTTTATCAAGGAGAGACTTCTTGATGGGAGCTGGCGGGCTAGCCGCTGGGGCCACGGTAGGAGGTATGCTTGGCGTTTTCTCGCCTAAAGCATCCGCTATGTCGCGCCCATTGCCTTGGCCTTACGTACAGCTAGATCCAGAAGAAGCATTGCGACGCGGTTATGACATGACGAGGTCGTCAGGCAGTTGAATGTACGGTGGCTTTAATGCCATCATCAGCCAGTTGGCTGAGGAAATCGGTGAACCGTTTAGTTCTTTCCCAGCAGAGGCTACCTGGTACGGTCTGGGTGGCGTCAGCCTGTGGGGTACAATTTGCGGTGCATTAAACGGAATCTCTTTTGCAGTAAATATGATCGTTCCGCAAAAAGACGTCCAAGCGATCTGTAATGAAGTTATTGATTGGCATAATCGGAGTGAGTTGCCAACTACAGCTTTAGACAGCTACGCTGGATCGAAAACCATTGTGCAAAGTGTCTCCAACTCGCCACTTTGCCACATTTCGCGCTCAAAATTCGAAGCACTTAATCCAACCAGTGAAGAGATCTCTCATCGATGCAGTAAATTGACTGGAGAGGTCGCCAGAAAAACGGTCCTCCTTCTGAATGACTATTACAAAGGAACCTTTGTGGGTAAATTTGCAGTATCCGATGAGGTTTTGGCATGCAAGAGCTGCCATGAGGGAGCCAAAGCCTATGGGATGATGGACTGCACCCCATGTCATGATGATCACACAAAGTAATCTATAGATGCTTTCCATCCTTTAGCGCTGGGCTAGAGCCTGGTGCACAGTGTTAAAGAAAGGGGTGCTTCATTCGCTGAAGCACTCCTTTTCTTCTATGGACTAAGAACTAGGTTAGAACCTCGTGCAAGCAATTGATCCCCATCTTTTTTGGCTGATATGCGGGTGTGGAATGGGTGTAAACGCTACCATAAGAGTGAGCTACTCAAGGTCAGAACGCTG
>CAZAJB010000171.1:0-4095 GCA_964485345.1 uncultured Clostridiaceae bacterium | reverse complement strand
AAGACCGAGTTCCCTTCATCATCCACTAGGTTCAGGTCGCTGCCCGCGTCCACAAGCATGCGAATGACTTCGGCATCATTCTCAAAGACCAAGGCCTGTTTGAGGGGAGTGAAACCAGCATCGTCCTTGTGATTCAGGTCTGATCCACCCTCGATCAAAAGCCTCACGACCTCAGGATCCAGCACATCGGCCAGGAAGACTTGAAAAATGGGTAGTTCGCCATACATGTTGGTTGCATTGACATCGGCCCCGGCCTCAAGCAGTAAACGAATCACTTCGGTATTGGGACGAAGGGTTCCACAGGCTAACGAGAGCGCCGTATCGCCGTATTCGTTGCGGTAATTTACATCAACACCCGTTTCCAGGATCATACGGATGACCAGGGGACTCTCTTCGCTCAGTAGAGCCTCCATGAGTGGGGAGTAACCCCAGGGGTCATCACCGTATACCACGGACGAAATACTG
This sequence comes from uncultured Clostridiaceae bacterium, assembly GCA_964485345.1. Taxonomy (GTDB): domain Bacteria; phylum Bacillota; class Limnochordia; order Darwinibacteriales; family Darwinibacteriaceae; genus UBA5420. The sequence goes on along the minus strand of CAZAJB010000171.1, from coordinate 3,630 downwards.
AGAGACGCCAGAATAAAACAGGCAACAAAGCAAACTGTCAGCACGTTACGACGCTTCATTGATATACCTCCTTACGTATCCTCGGTCTAGAAGATGGAGAAGGCAATGAATAATCCTGCAGCCAAGGACGCGACGAGGGAGACAACCGTGATTTGCGTATTGATTGACGGTCCAGCTGTATCCTTGTAAGGATCTCCCACAGTGTCACCTACGACCGCGGCTTTGTGAGCATCGGAACCCTTGCCTCCCAGATTTCCCGCTTCAACGTACTTCTTGGCGTTATCCCACAAACCACCGGCATTACTCATGAATAGTGCCAGGAGAAGACCACTGACAATGTTACCGGCCAAAAAGCCGCCAACGGCCGTTACTCCTCCTATGAAGCCTACGACGAGTGTAGTAAGGATAGCCATAAGTCCCGCTGGAACTAACTCTTTGAGGGCCCCTTGCGTAGCTATGTCGATGCAACGGGCATAGTCGGGCACCCCAGTTCCTTCACGAAGTCCAGGAATCTCATCAAACTGTCGATGGATTTCTGCTGTCATGCGCTGGGCATTGCGGTCAACGCCGAGCATAAGCATGGCCGAAAAGACAGCCGGAACGGCAGCCCCCACCATCATTCCGAAAAAGACCACCGGATTCATAATGTCAAAGCCTTGAATGAGTTCCAGGCCTCGTGCCAGCAAGATGTCATTGGCCTCTGACATAAACGCCCCTAGCAGAGCGATGACAGTCAAACCTGCCGCACTAATAGCAAAACCCTTGGTAATGGCTTTCACCGTATTACCGGCACTATCGAGTTCATCAGAGATGCGAAGAGCCTCATCACCAAGACCTGCCATTTCCACTAAGCCGCGGGCGTTGTCTACAATCGGTCCATAAGCATCGTTGGAGATGATCATACCCACAATAGAGAGCATACCAACAGCAGCCATGGCAATACCGAACAGGGCATCGAGATTTGTCGTGGGGTCAATACCATTTGTGATCGTAAAGGCTGCCAGAGCCGAGATTGCGATCCCGACCAAGGCAGGAAACACGCTCAGAAAACCATAACTCGTTCCCGAGAGAATCGTAAACGCTGCCCCGGACTTAGACGCCGTGGCTACCTGGCGTACAGGATTTCGCTCATCATTTGTAAAGTAGTCGGTTGCTACGCCAATAACAACTCCAACAAAGAGCCCAATGATCGTTGCACCCCAGTAATGCCAGCTAAAGTCAAAGACCAAGGTAGCCAAACCTGTTATCACGGCAAAAATCGCGGTGGTAATATAGGTTGATTTGTTCAGGGCACCCGTTGGATTCGACCGTGGAGTAATGCGGGCCATCAGCACCCCGATGATAGAGGACAAGAGGCCTGCAGATGCATAGCAAAAGACCATGTTCGTAAACTGGCCCAGGCCTTTATCGAGGGCCATAGCCAGCACGATGGCGGCGGAAAGAGAGGCTACGTGAGAGTCGAACAGGTCTGCACCCATCCCGGCTACATCACCAACATTATCACCCACATTGTCGGCAATGACGGCTGGATTACGTGGATCATCCTCTGGAATTCCCAGTTCGACCTTGCCAACCAAGTCTGCACTGATGTCTGCTGTCTTGGTGAAGATCCCGCCGCCGGCTTTCGCAAAGAGGGCTAGGGAAGATGCGCCAAAACTAAAACCTAAGGTTAGGGCGGCGTCTCCAGTCAGAATCATGATACCTGTCACGCCAAGAAGACTGGACCCAACAACCGCCATACCCATCACTGCACCACCGCGAAAACCAGTGGTAAACGCATTTTCCATACTCTCCACGGCCGCCGTCGCTGTCTTGGTGTTGGCCACAGTGGCCACTGCGATTCCAACCTTTCCTGCGAGAGCGGAAAATGCTGAACCAGCAACGTACGCGATGGCCATAAAGACATTTCGTGTTACTTCACCCTGCCAGATAGGTTTGGGCAAGAACAAGACTATGATTATGGCAACGACGAGCACAAAATAGCTCAGCAAACGGTATTCCCGGGCTAGAAAGACATTCGCCCCGTCACGGATCAGTTTTCCGATTTGCTGGGTTTTCTTCGTTCCTGAATCTTGCCTCTTGACCCAGGCGTAAAGCCAGGCCGCGGTTACGAACGACAGTAAAGCAACAACGATCGATACAGCAAACCAATTCACGAAGATCCCTCCAATAAATTAAGCTCGTTTTCAATATTCTTCCAAAACCGTCAATCGCCTGCCAAGCTAATGAGAAATATCCTGTTTCAAGGCGAACTCCGACAACAAATTTCAAATTATGGTCGACTTCTGCAAAAAAGAAGGCGATATTTAAGAAATGGGTAGAAATCCCTAGATGGCATAGTTCACTCAAGACAAAAGCACCAACCGTAATGGTTGGTGCTTTGCTGTAGATATTATCGTTTCGCTTTTGCCCTAAGTAGGAATAGAAGAAGTGGTATCAGATACACGCCGAGCAGACCGAGGGTTACGAAGGTCATTCGTGTCGATACAGGTGCAAGTCCGATCAAGAGCAGCATCGGTGCTCCCATGACAATGGCAAAACTACTGCCTGTCAAGAGATTATTGGCTGCTGGGGTTTCGAAGTCCGGATCGATTTCGCGAAGCAGGAGCACTCCAGAGCTAATCGTACCTGTAAGCATTCCATACATGGAGATCATTCCTTCATAGAAGTAGCCAGGATAGATCTCCCTACAAAGCCACCTTAGCCAGTAGAAGGTTCCAACGCCGCCTGCGATGGAGAGAAGAACAAACGGGATCCACAATCCTGACAGATCCGTGATGTCGATAGATGCTATTCCGGCAACGATCATAACGTCAAAGGCCAGACCCGAGATCCGGCTCAAGAGGTAGTTGTTCTGATACTGGCGTGTCATCATTCTCGACTTGCGCAGTCCGCTAATGACAACCCGTACGAGGATGGCCATCAACGCACCAACGATGAAGTTAAAGCCCCACAGAAGTGGATCGAGTGTACTCGAGAGTCCTGGAGCTACGGCACCAACAAGGGATGAGAGCCCGTGTATTGCCAGATAGGTGAGCAGGTAGACGATCAGAACCAAAGCGAACTGTACTGAAAACCTATCGATGGACTCTGCAATGGGAATCTCATTTTGGTCCTGGAACTTTTCTATCGTCACCAGTTCTTCAACTTCCTCATACTGGTGCATTTTGACTCTGCCTTTGCGGACCAGCCAGTTTAGATAGATGACCCCGATAATGCAGGCACAGAGATAGCCTGAGGCAGCAATGGAGAGTCCAAACGATCGACCGCCCATAAAGCCTAGGGCTTCATACATACCCCCAACGTTGTTGGCCTGACCGGGCCCTTGTCCGTAACCCATGGGCAGCAGAATACCTGCGGCCTGGAACATGTCTGGCATAATGGTATAGGAAAGCAAAAGGGTGATAATCAGTCCCATGATGCCTTGGATAACATAGGTCGAGATGATCAGTGCACCGCTCTTCGGTGCTGTGAGACGATCGGTAGTCCCGCTCGTTTCGATTTGGGGGACGCGAAGGGATAGGGCAATAAACCCAATGGCAATCCCATGATAGGTGATCATCTCAAGGAACATAGCATTAATGTCCAGAAGATTGGCATTCCGCAGTAGAAGGAGGACAAATCCCGCCA
>CAZAJB010000170.1:0-4111 GCA_964485345.1 uncultured Clostridiaceae bacterium | reverse complement strand
GGGACTACGATCATTATTCCAGCGTTCCCGGGCAGTGCGGTAAAACTGGCCATCACGGGGTTCGGAGTGCCATTGCATGACAGGGCAAAAGGCTCCCATGGCTACCGAACGTAGATACAACTCCCGACTAGGAAAATCTCCGGCAAAACCACCGATGTCAAAACTCCAAAATGGTATGCCAGACAAACCGGCCGATAGGCCCGCAACGAGTTGGGCGCGAAATTCGCTCCAGTCACTGAGTTGATCACCTGCCCAATGGATTGGTTGCGTCTGTGCACCTGCATAACCCGCTCTAGTAAATGTAGTCCCCTCGACGCCATGGTCCTGCATAAAGTCGTTATAGGCCTTGGCATACTGTAAAGGATAAAGATTATGAGCCGTTTCCCCCCTCTGGCCATCATGAAGCACCGCATCATCATCAAAGAGAAATTCCCCACCATCGGTCTTGAAGCCCTTCACACCAAGCTCTTCTAGTAAGTACTTGCGCTTACCAAACCACCACTGCACCGCCTGAGGGTTGGTGAAGTCCAAGAGAAGACTATGTCTAAACCAATGATCCGTAATCCGGTAAGGTGTGCCATCATCATTCATGACGCAATAACCTTTTTTGATAGCGTAAGCCTCGTCACTTAAGAGCTGTGAACCAGGTTTGCCCCATTCATACTTAATCACAGGGATCTGCCATAGGACTAGGTTTAGACCTGCCTTTTGGATCTCTGCTGCCAGGCCTTTTGGATCGGGCCATTTTCCATCTTCGGAAAAGGTAAAATCCGTGTAGGAATAGGGTCGTTCCTGATCAAGTGATTCGTACTTGGCATCGTTGAAAATGCAAAAGGTTTGTTCATCGCTCCACGCCTCGAGCACAATTGCGGTGGCGGGTAACAGATGCTCTTGAAGTGCTTGAAGTTGCTCCCTTGTTTCTTTCTGTGTGTTCCAGCCATTGCCGGAGATCCACAGACCCAAAGCCCACTTTGGTGGTAAGATCGCCTCACCGGTGAGTTTATGTAGCCTGGACAAGAGCCCCTGGGGATCACCTAGGAGCCACCACTCTTCCGTTAGAATCCCCTTTTGTGGTGTGTCAAATGTTAGCTTCAAGCCGTCTCGAGCATCAATCCAGAGGCGATGCTTGGTTGAGGAAAACCACCCAATCTCCTTGTCCGTCATGAAAAAGGGTATGGGTAAGTAACTGTTCTTGTCCTGACGCGTAAAGTGTTCTACAACCCGGCAGAGCAACTCATTTCCCTTTTGGTCGACCTTGTCAAAGCGTTCACCGAGCCCCACAAAATGTGCGTAGGCAAGTTCGGTAGTATAGCTGACTCGATGTACTGAACCGTCACAATCAAACAAGAGGCGATAGGAGTCCCGCAGGGCACCCGTCACAATTTCGATGTAACGTTTCACCAGCCAAAAAAAGGGATCCGTTGCAATGACTAGGAAGGTTTCTTCATCGAGCTGTTCTGTAATGGAATCAACGACAGCGCCGGTCACCTCAGTGTCGGGATGGAGTGTGTAAACACGAAGAGAATTCGACCAGTCAAAGGCAATAATGATCCGTTCAAAAAGGGCATACGCACAGGAATCGTTTTTCAAGAGCGAGATTGGTTCTCCTAAGGTCTCTTCAGTTAAAATATCAAAAGAGTAATCCTTGGTGGTTGTCTGCTGGTTCTCACTCTGAACAGTAAACCTGTACCTTACATGGGATAACGCGTTAAAACTCCCAAATGAGAATCGGAAGTACAAGCGATCATCATCGTCACGAACGACTCTTTTCCCGACTATTTCGGGCATCGCAATCCCGTCCATTTCCCAAGTGAGGATTGCACTTGCGTCTGCGATGACATTTTCCGCTAAGAGCCGCACGGATACCTCTTCCCCGACGAGGGGGCGGTACGGATACCGCTCATAGCCAAAGTCGTTGAAATAGTGGGTTCCACAGGGCATATGTACAAGTTGCATTGGCTCACTCCTTCGGTCAGAGTATAGGTTTTACGCTGTCCCGCTCCACCACATGGAGGGGCAGAATCGTATCTCGCTTAGGAATTCCCTTCACTGCCTCGATGACAACCTCGGCGGCTATAGTGCCTTTGGCCGCGATGTCCTGGTGCACCGTAGTAAGCTTGGGTAAACACATCTTTGCCAAGGGAACATCATCAAATCCCACAACCGATAAGTCAGCGGGAAGTGACCAACCTAAGGTGGTTAAGCCATTGATCAGGCCCATGGCCATGATGTCGGCCGTAACGAACGCCGCTGTTTCTCCGTTCTTGCGCCTGGCAAATTCTGGTGCTAGGTCGTAACAACTATCGTAGGAAACATCACAAGTGTACAAACACTCTTCGTCTAGGAGGAGATTTGCCTCTTTCAGTGCGTCACAATAACCCTTAAATCTTTGTTCGTGAACGCCCTTTTCTCGTAGTCTTTCTGAGACAAAAGCGATTTTTTGATGTCCCTTTTCGATCAAGTATTTCGTCCCAATGTAGCCACCATAACGGTCGTTGTTACCAACCGTATGGAAAGAGTGGTCATCCACGTAGGCATCGACCAAGACCACTGGAATCCCAGTTTCCTTAATCTCATTAAGAAAATCACAGGGGTAGGTACCCAAAATAATGATTCCATCAAGCTCGCGCATTTGGGCGACCTGAGAATAATCTTGATTCGGTCCAGTTCCGGAAAGTAGTACATGATAACCTTGCTCCCGAATGGCATGCTCCACTTCACTAAGAAATTCGCCATAAAAGGGGTTGGCAAACATGAGCTTATTGCGAGAACTAGTTTGTGGAATAATCACACCAATGAGCTTTGATTCTTGGTTGATCATGGTCCTAGCCGAACTTCTGGGCACATAATGCATTTGTTTGGCTACCTTGCGAACTCGCTCAGCTGTTTCATCACTAATACGTGCCTTAGGGTTGTTATTGAGAACGTACGATGTGGTGGTAACCGACACCCCCGCTTCTCTAGCTACGTCTTTGATTGTAGTACGCTTAGTCAATGACCTACCTCCAAAGTGGTGAATCGTTTCACCGTACTTGCTTTCAGTGTAAAATATTACCGATACAATGTCAAGTAGTTTTTTCTATCGTTAATTAATTAAAGTCGTGGAAAAGCAATAATGTCTCATTAGAAGACAAGGGACTATGTCCCGTGTTTGGAATTAGGCCTCGTGATCTAATTGCAGAACGAGGTACCTGATGAGATAGATTGTTCGGTTCAGGTTTATTGTCTTCTTTTTGTGGCCCGAACCAGAGAGTTGGCTTTGTCCACCGACCGACATAGGAGAGACCCTTTGCCGTGTACGGAGCAAGTTGCGGATCAGCCCCTTGTGGGGTTCCCGGTCAGTCTCTAAACCCTGCCTTCCTGCTTTAAGACTTCGTATCGCCGTTGAACTCTAGCATAAAATCCTTCACGTGGACCCACAATGAAAATGATGCAGATTTTCCGTTCATCACTAACGACATAGGCGGCGCGATAAGCCCCACCAGCCCTGAAAACACTAGCGATCGAACACCGCGCAACTGTTTTTTAACATATGTCCTTGGCGCGGGTGTTCCTTTAGCTGAGCAATTGCTTTTATGACTAGACCTGCATTTTGCCCTAATCCTTTTATGTCTTTCTCGGCTTGCCGGATGATTTCTATTTCGTACATTCATTCTCGTCTAAGTCTATACCTAGTTCTGCAGCCAAGTCGTCGATCTTTTTAGTCTTGCCCTCCTCATACTCTTGAATGGCCTTCTCTGCCAACACATCAAATGGATTCATTGCCTTACGTATCTCCAGTTGCCCACCTTTCCAAACCATAAACACAATATCGCCGGCTTCGATGTCCATTTGTTTCCTGATGCCTTTGGGCAGGCTAATGCGTCCCCGATCATCTATTCGAGCAGCCTCTGGTTGTCTAGACCTCTTTTTCTCTACCATAATAGCCATAGTATATTCCTCCCGTTAGTGGGATATTCCCCAACAAGGCCCTTTTTCCTTTCAGCCTCCCTGAAAATTGGCAAGGAGGAAGGAGCAGGTTAGCGGATCGAACTTTGGATATTGGGGGATAGGCTTCGCCAACGAACGTTCCACAAACCGCTATCGCATTCCATGCTTGCCCTTTACACCT
>CAZAJB010000169.1:0-4165 GCA_964485345.1 uncultured Clostridiaceae bacterium | reverse complement strand
GTCTTCTTCTGCAGCCTGAATCCCGAATCCAACAGCCATCACTAACAACATGACCATCAATCCAATGAACGTTGCTTTTTGTCTGATCTTCAAACTAGTCACTCCTTTGTCTTTGATTCAAAGCCAAACGTTGCTAGAACCAATCTTCACCTCCTCGTACACATCAGCCTCTGACTGAGTCTACCCGGCGTACTTTTCTCCAAGAAGTCTGCGAACGTCATCTATGGTCCCGCTGAAAGGACCTTCTGCTTCCATCTTCAAGCTCGTTACGGCTGCGGAAAACTTAGTAGCTTCTTGTGGCGACATCGTGAGACGCGCTACCATGTAGGATGATATACAGGTATCTCCACGTCCACTGCGACCGACCAACTGCTTCGGGTAAAATCCGGCTTCATAGTATTTCCCGTCGACCAAGACAAGAACGCCGCTGCGATGGGTGAGGACAACTTCTTCGGGGCCATAATCTGCCAGAATTCGTGCAGCCTTGTGAATATCAGTTGTACCTGTGAGCATGTGCGCTTCTACTGCATCGGTCTTTAAGACATCAACTTTGGGAAGTATCTTTTCTTTTTCATCCCAACTATCATTAAACAGAGTTCCGTTCTTCGGGATACGCAGGAAACCCTGAACATCAAGGGATATGCGAGTCCCAGTCTCGCGTAAAGCATCCAAGACCTCCTCAGGAACTTCGCCGCGGATCGACGGCCCAATCAGAAAGCACTTAGCAGAGATACCAGCAACATCCTCAGGTGTGAATGAGGTAGCTGTACTTTGAACATGGATGAGCCTTTCATCAACATTGCTCGTGGGGTATTCCAAGATCAAACAGGTGGATTTCTCAGTATACGTGATATGCGTTGAGATCCCCAGGTTCTCTAAGGCGTCTACCACATGCTGATCTTCTTTCGCTAAGCGTGTTACTGCTCCAACTTTAAGGCCGAGCCGAGCAGCCATTTGAGCCCCGTAGTTAAAAGCTCCTCCATCAACGTAGCGTGTTCCGGCTTGCGAGATAATTGTGTCCTTGGTGTAGTGTCCGAGAAAAACGATGTCATACGGTTCCATTATTGCGTCCTCCTTGCTTAATTTTCCACCATCTTGCGTAGATTGTTGATGCTCATGGTCAATCCAGTCTTGTGGTCGAGAGAGTCGGACCACCGCAGCGGATAAAGCTCCAGATTATATACCCCCTGGTATCCACCATCCCGCAACATGGTCAAGCTGGTTTTAAGGTATCCGTCAGTACCAAGTAAAGGTCCATGGGTACTTCCGTCTGGATTGATGTCATGAATATGGGTATGTATCGTACGCTTGATGAACTCGGGTTCTGGAAATGGCAGATGACCCTGTCTGGTATGATTAATTTGACTATGGCCCATATCCCAGCAGAAACTCAAGGGCACGCTGGTAATTTGGCCTGCTATGGCCAACAGTTCGCTGTAGGTTACGCCTACCGGCCCGCCCAGCTTGGCCCGGCAAATCTCGAGCGTCGGCACAAAGAGCGATCTCCTCCCTGCAAAAGCTTCGACAAAGTTGGTTAAGTCTGCTACAGTCTTGGTTGTAGCCTGCTCCTGGCTCAGGGGTTCGAGCACATGGTGGCCATGAATTGTCAGGGGAATTGCACTGGTAATGTCATGGCCTACTAACGCTGTCTCGGCTGCTTCAAATAAACCGGGCATCTCACCAGGGCGCGTATCCTGGGGTAACCAACCATGGAAGGTCACTTCTAGACCAGACCGGAGGATTACGTCTACCGCTTGTCGAATCAGTTTTGGACTGGTAGATTCTGTTAACTTGTTTATCTCAATGGAACGAACCCCTTGATCACCCAAATAGGTCAAACATGAAGATGCGGTGCTAAACATTTCTGTCCACAGCACATCTGATGGACATTTAGCGTTATCAGTCAAAAAGTCAATAGGTAGAGTTAATCCAATTCTCAACTGTCTCACACCCTTTAGCTGGTTTTGATTCTGTATTCTCACCTTTCTCCAGTGGTGAAATAAATCCTCCTGTTTTTGTACATATTTTTTTCTTTTCGTAAATATTAGCACGGGGTTTTTGACCATCCACATACGAAATCGACTATTTTGCGACTAATTCACTATTTACATAATATTTGATATCCAAAAGGAGGATTTTTTCCTCCTAAGACGAATATGCAGGGTGAAGCAAAAAACGTTTAACCCAACATGGAGGCGTTAAAAAATGGCTTTGGAGAACGGCTATGGTGATGTTCTTACAACCATAAAGAACTCGATGAAAGAACTGAGCAAGAGCGAGCTGACAGTAGCTGAGTATCTACTGGAAAACCCCTACAACATTAGCCTGCTTTCAATCTCTGATTTGGCAAACAGTGCCGGGGTTAGTGAAACTACTGTAGTCAGGTTTACAAAGAAGTTGAAATTTAAGGGGTTTATGGACTTCAAGCGCTCTTTCCTAGAGGACATGCTCACGCGTCCCAGCGAGGCGGTGCTGCCCGTCTATGAAGAACTTTCCTTGAGTGATCGACCGGCTGCTGTCATGAGTAAGTTATTTGCCCTCCACAAACGTACCCTAGAATCGACCCTGCAGTCTGTTGATAAGGAGATTCTGACAAAAGCAGCAACGAAAATCGCAAATGCCCAATGTGTAGAGATTTATGGGCACGGCGGATCGGGATATATAGCTCAAAGTACGCTGTTTCAGTTCCTGCGATCGGGGATTCGCTGTACGGCATGGGTAGACGAGACAACCCAAGAATCCTCAACTAGGTTACTAGGAGAAAAGGATGTCGTGGTGGCCATTTCACACACTGGACAAACAGAGACCATCATTCGCGCCGTCCAAGCAGCCCGGGCCAGGGGTGTGACGACAATTGCCATCACAAACTATCCTGACCATCCCTTAGCAAAAGAGTGCGATCTGCCTCTCATTACGGCGGTCTCAGAGTCGCCCATCGGAGCCGAAGCCGGTGCAAGCAGGGTAGCCCAGCTCGCAGTGTTGGATACCTTAGTGGTCTCGGTCGCCCTCTTAAGAAAACAGTCTACCGACATCTTCTAAGACATTGCGTGCATGATGTGTGTATACAAAGCGCTAGCGCCGGATTCCTGGCACTAGCGCTTTTTGGGCAACGCTAGAAACCCGGATGTTCTAGGACAAATTCGTCTACCACCGTTCCATCTAATGTTTTAGCAGTTCCGCGGATGCGAGAACCTTCAAAACTATAAATGCTGTACATAGAAAAGCCTTCTAGGGTTGTTGCGCTCCACCACTCATTTCCCACAGAGTATAATTTGTCCCCCACAGGCCCATGTGTCATATAGATGACTCCTTCTGGGTCAAGCTTGTCAGCTTTAATCGGTAGACTCCTTTCATAGCAGTGGTTATGGCCAGCAAGATATAGACTTACGCCATACTCGTCGAAGATCCCAGCCCAGTGCTGGATCAAATAAGGAGATGACCCATGATTTAGCCCAGATGAATAGATAGGTATGTGACCCATCGCTATTGTCCAAGCACTATCGTTTGATTGCAGATCCTCAAGAAGCCATGGGACTTGCTCCAGCGCTAAAGGCTCACTTGCGGCCATCAGAAACACAAAATGGGTGTTCCCATAGTTCATGGAGAACCAACGTTCATTTCCAGGAAAAGCAAATTGATCCCAGTATGTTCCTTGGTTTCCTTCATGGTTGCCATGCACTGCCATCAAAGGTATCCCGCTTAGTACCCCTTCACCAGAGGCAAACCAAAGGTCCCACTCAACTTGATTGCCTGTATCTGTAAAGTCGCCAAGACCGATAATAAAGTCTACGTCCTCGTCCTTGATCATGGCAAATGCTTCCTTCTGTCTATCATAACCCCCGTGAGCATCTGTGATCACCGCAACTCTGAAGAATGTGTCCTCGCCGTAGGGAATACCCGTCTTAAATGTGTAATCCTCGCTTGTCCACGGTTCTGAAGTCTTGACGCGATAATGATACGTAGTATTGGGTTCTAGCCCCGTTATCTCTACGGTGTGCCAGAAAATGTCTGTCCTCCCATAGCGATAACCGTGCGTTTCGCTGTCTACCGAATGTGTATACTCAGAGCTCACACCGTATTCAACCACGCCTTCAGCACCTGGTTCTGAGCGCCACATGAGAGTCATTGTAGTGGCGGGATCGTTCTGCCAGCTCAGATGAAGTCC
>CAZAJB010000168.1:0-4177 GCA_964485345.1 uncultured Clostridiaceae bacterium | reverse complement strand
CAATGGCTAAAGCTGCACCTGCTCTAAGGTCGGTAATCTCCACCGGAGCTCCCGTCAGCTGTGGAACTCCACGTATAATGGCTGTCCCCTGCTCGATTTTGATGTCCGCGCCCATTCTGCGCAGTTCATCGACATAGCGAAAACGGTCGAAAATTGTCTCCCTGACTACGCTTGTTCCGTCAGCCAGACACATGGCCGCCACAAGTGGCTGCTGCAAATCCGTTGGAAAGCCTGGATAAGGTAATGTTTCTACGTCAACCGGTTTTAGACGCTGTGGAGCAACGACCTGCAGTTCATTGTCTCCGCGTGTAATACTGACGCCTGCTTCTTCCAACTTGACAATGGGTACTCGCAAGTGTTCAGCCACGACACTCTTGATCAAAACCTCTCCACCGGTAATCGCGGCTGCGAAAAGAAAGGTACCAGCTTCGATGCGATCGGGAATAATGGAGTATTCGATACCCCGTAGGCTCTCTACGCCCTCGATTCGAATGCTCTCTGTTCCCGCGCCGCGAACTTTCGCGCCCATACCATTTAAAAAGATGGCTAAGTCAACGATTTCCGGTTCTTTGGCTGCATTCTCCAAAACCGTGGTTCCTTTGGCCAAAGAGGCTGCGATCATCAGGTTAATGGTCGTACCAACGCTGGCTCGATTCACGTAAATTTGTGTACCGTGGAGTTCTTTGGCTTCCGCCTTCATATAACCATGTTCAATGGACACTTCTGCGCCCATTTGGGTGAAGCCCTTTATGTGATAGTCCACAGGACGTGAACCAATGGCACATCCGCCCGGTAAAGGAACTTCAGCTTTACCTAGGCGAGCCAAGAGCAGACCTGCACTGTAGAATGATGCCCTCATTTTGCGCACCAAATCATAGGATGCTTTATGCTTGTCTAGACTGGACCCTCGAATATGTAAACGTTCCTCATCGTCAAACCAGACCCCGACTCCCAAGTCTTGGAGAATCAGGCAGATAGTTCCGATATCACTGCCCTGAGGGATATTATCCAGTACACACTCACCCTCGGTGGCAAGTGCTGCCGCAACAATGATGGCTAATGCACTATTTTTCGCGCCACTGATCTCGACGATCCCGTGGAGAGGTGTACCCCCTTCAATAACTAAACGAGACATAGACTACCCCTCCCTATGCTAAGCCTTTGAAATAATCTGCCACGATTTCTTCTAAAAGATCATTCCGCTCGATGGACTGAATCAGTCGCCGAGCATCGCCATGAGCCGTAATATATGAGGGATCGCCGGAGACAAGGTACCCGACAATTTGATCGAGAGGCTGGTACCCCTTTTCTGTCAAGGCCGCCCACACTTTTGACAGGATTTCTCTGGTGTCACTACTCTCCTTATCAACGGCCGAAAACAAACGTGTTTCATCTGATACACCCATTTTGGACCCTCCCTGTGTTCAATTACTCTTGCCGACTAGAACATTCGCCCTTTGGGCCTGAACTCTGTCCGCATGCGACTTATTTGGAAAAGGCTAAGTCGGCCACGGCTTCTGCAATGTTATGTGCGTGGTCGGCAACCCGTTCGAGATTGCTGACTGCATCCAGAAATAAAACTCCAACATCGGGCCCACAAAGCCCTTGGTTCAACCTTTCGATATGATTGGCACGATAACGTTTCTCCAAATCATCTACCTTATCGTCTTCGTCAATGAGATTTGTAGCCTTAGCCACATCGTGTTCGCGCAAGGCCTCTAAAACACAGCGCGAGATCCGGTTTACCTCATCAAACATCTTCTGTAAGTCATCCCTTGCTGCTTCACTCAACTCCAGCCCACCTGTTTCCCGAGCTTCCGCCAACTCACTAATGTTGACAGCGTGATCGGCCATGCGCTCCATATCGTTGACGATATGCATCAGGTTCACCATCTCGCGAGCCTCGTGCTCGTTCATGGAATGCTGGTTGGCCTTGGCCAGGTAAGCCGTAATGGCCGTTTCGAGCAAATTGACGACATCTTCTTTCTTCTGAATCTCGTCCAGCTGCGTTGTTTCACCATGGATAAAGGCGGATACCGCTTGCTCCACCATCTCAACTGCAATCGTACCCATGCGCAGGGCTTCTCTTTGTGCACTGATCAGGGCACCCGGAGTATCAACCAAGCGATCGTCCAAGTACTTTGGTCTGGCCTCCAGTTCTGAGTCATCACCAGGCACAATGGAACTAACAAGCCTCACAAAGCGTGGCAAGAGCGGAAAGAGAATCACAGTCGTTAACACATTAAAGAACGTGTGCGCATTAGCAATCTGCCGTGCGACGGTGGTCCCTGTAGCGAAAACTAGATTTGTGAACGGTCTGCGGAAGATCACAAACAATAGAACGCCGCTAAGATTAAAGAGCACATGGCTTAAGGCAACCCTCTTGGCAGTTATGGGAGCATTTAGCGAGGCTAGAACAACAGTGATACATGTGCCTAGGTTGGCACCTGCGATCAGGGCCAGACCAGCAGGTAAGCTCACGATCCCCTGCCAAGAAAAGGCGATGACCAGACCGGTCGTGGCACTCGAACTTTGGACAACAGCAGTAAAGAGAGCACCGGCCAAGATACCTAGGAGCGGGCGGTCGCCGATTGTGACCAATAGCTGCAAGAACGGTTCATACTCTCGCACCGGACTAACAGACGTGCTCATCGTTGATAAACCCAGCAGCAAAAGCCCAAAACCGAGCATACCCTTACCAGCATAGCGCTTCATTTTCCTCTTGGAAAAATAGTACAATAAGGCACCCACGGCAATGAGCGGGTAGGCCAGACTGTAGATGTTGAAAGAGACAATCTGAGCGGTGATGGTGGTACCAATATTGGCGCCCATGATGGTTCCCACTGCTTGGGTCAGCGTCATCAATCCAGAATTGACGAAACCAACAATCATCACAGTAGTCGTTGAACTCGACTGCAAGAGAGCTGTAACTGCCGCACCGGTCAAAACCGCCTTAATCGGCTTAGAAGTAAAAAGCTCCAGAATGCGTCGCATACGGTCTCCGGCCGCCTTCTGCAGTCCGTCGCCTAGAAGCTGGATCCCCAGAAGAAAAAGGCCTAACCCACCAAAAAGTCCAACAATAATCGTAACACTTGTGGCCACAACTTCACCCCTCAGTCCATGAGATTCCTAGTACTCTTTTTTCATGATGGCATAAAGTATGTATGTGGTACGGAAGGAGGATTGTCCATGAGAGTGCTATTTCTGTCTGACTTTTTCTTGAGCGGTCAAACCACTCACGTCTTAGACTTGGCCAAACAGCTGCAAATCCTAGGACTCGAGATTCACATAGCCTTTGGATCAATCCATAGTAAGCTGTTTTGGAGCCACTACGCTCCCGCCTTGTATCAACACAAGATCGCGTTCTCGGCAGAGGCCGACCTGCAAACACTCGTCGAGCTGGGCCGCAAGTTTCCACCTGATGTTATCCATAGCCAGAGTTCGACGCTGTTTCAACGGGCTCAGCTATTAGCTTCTCGCTTAAGTATCCCGTATATTCTCACTTGTCATGGCCTTGGTTTTAATCAACTACGCTATCGACACCTTTTAGCTGGGGCTAGTGCCGTCATTGCCATAGGCCCTAACGTAGCCGCGGAGATCGCCGGATTAAACCCGAGGATTGCCGTTATCCTAAATGGAATTGATACAGATCGCTTCAGGCCACCCGCAGGCGACACAGGACCTCGCAAGAACATCATCTATGTAGGAAGACTCGAAAGAAAACGCATTGAAGCACTCCGACATCTTGTCAACGCGCACAAGGCCCTATTACGACGTCCCCTTCGGATTATTTCCAACTGGAATCCAAGTCTGCCGGGAACCATCTTCAAACCGTGGCAACCTGACTTGGTTCCCTACATGCAAAATGCCGGCATTGTAGCTGCCTGCGGGCGTACCGCCCGGGAAGCGCTCAGTACCGGCAATGCGGTACTCCTCATGCAGCAAGCCTATGATGGGATCATCTCGCCCAAACTGGTGACCTACGATGACTTTGATTTTAGCGGTAACCTCGGACGCTTTCCCTACAGCAAACTGCAAAGTGATGTAAGGGAGCTTCTGGACTCTCCGCACAGACTCAAGAAGCTGCAGAACTGGAGTCGCAATTATGCTCTCGTCCATCTCTCCAGTGCCCACATGGCGGAAAAGACGGCATCGCTTTACAGAGATGTTGTGAAAT
>CAZAJB010000167.1:0-4197 GCA_964485345.1 uncultured Clostridiaceae bacterium | reverse complement strand
CTTTGTTTGGCCTTGGACCTGGATCATTTTCCACAAATTGGGGGGTCTGACCCCACTAACCTAGCAATGAACTTCTCTCGGAAATCTTGTGGCGATCGAAGTAGCACATGTTCCCCCAAAGAGAATATTCGCGACATCAACAGAGCTTCATCAAAACGATAGTAGAACAAACGGATCACATGAATGTCTCCCTCACGATCATAGAACGCTTGCCGCTCAAAACACGACAACAGAAGAAAAGCCCGTTCCAAGACTCCTTTCTCGTCTCTGATCTCCAAGACTAAAGGTTCCGGTGCCTGAAGTTCCTGTAACACGAGTTCCCAATCCTCCGAGTCATCGTATCCAGCCAGCTGAATTTCGCTGATCAAGTGAACCATAACTTTCACCGGGCGCTTGATGGCCTTCGGATAGAGGATTGCGTAAAACAGATCGTTTTCGATGGAATACTCTAACCGCAAGACATGGGCATCCTGGCTTGGGAAGAGTTTGCCCGCCTGGCTTTGGCCGGAATACCGAATCATCCTTCCCTCTTGATCTGCCTGAATCAGCACCCGCAACACATTACGCAGATGCTCATAGTCGTGTTCTGTCCGTCCTCTTCCATGAACCTCCATAAACCTCTCTGCGCTCCCCTGGTCACCTAGCATCCCAGAGAGCTTGTCAATGAGCACTTCATCCAGGAAGGCAGGTGCAAGGTCATGTGCTACCAACTGCCGCAACCACTTCAGCTCTGCAATCGAGGGTAAAATCGGAAGAACCTCTTCCACCGCTAATCGATACTCCCCATTCGGTGCTTCCACAAGAAGCGAAAGCAACTCAGTCGAATCGGGATCCAACCACTTACTGATGAGTCCCTCAACCACGAAGTTGTCCCGGGTGAGGAAACGGTGGATCTCCGCGAGTGGCATCGTGCCCCTGCGGCTAAGCTCATGGCTCAAATCCACGAGACGAGTATACAGCCGGTTTTTACTCTTCGCAAATAACTCCATAGTTTGCGAGCATCCTCCTTCTCTCCGAGGCCCAGCGCTCCCGCAAGTCATGTTCTTGAGATGGTAATACCTCCACATGGTGATTGAAACTTCGAATCCAGGGCAAGAGTTCCACCGGGTCATTGACTGTGACCGTGTATAGAAACTCCTTGTCAGTGAGTTCCGTAACGACTCCCCCACGAGCCTGCCTTTGCACCCTCCTTAACACAAAGGGATGTTCCGATTCGCCCCTTTGCCGAAAACGCAACTCTACCGTGACAGGTGGTTTCTCCCTTCTCCCCACAGAAAGCCAACTCGTCTCATACTCCTGGAGATACTGTTCCTCCAAGATCTGCATGTCAAATGTCTCCTCGGCCACTTTCAGTCCTGTGATCCGATCCAGGCGGTAGGTGCACAGATAACGATCACCTGCTTGTTTCCCGACAAGATACCAACGGGAATAGGTAAGATCCAACATGACTCGAACCGGTTCTAGCGTTACATTGCGCGAAGCACATTGATCCCGCCCGTAACGAAATGTCACAGCACGATTTTCGTCCATAGCTTCCAGTAATGTCCAAACCAGCTGATCATCCAGTACATGATGGAAGTAAGGGAACGTCATACTCAAAGGTAGTCTGTAAAACGAAAGCTGGCGAGACTCAAAATAGCGTTCTATGGTATTTTTCAAGAACTCACCAGGGATGGAGGGAAAGATGATGTGACAGAAAAACGAAACCGCCACATACAGCTGCTCTAGTTCCTCTGTGCTCAACGCATCAAGTATACTAGCAGGAACGGAGTAGACGAACTGGTTCTCGGTCCCACCCCGCACCAAGAGCCCCTCCCTGACCAAAGCGTCGGCTTGTCTGCTTACGGTAGCCCGACTCAACGACTCCAAGCTGACGCCTAAAAGATCCAAACGAGTCATAAGTTCGGTAACACTAAGGGCCCCTGCTTGCTGTATGAGCAGGGGGATCAGGACATACAAAGAGATCTCTGTGGCAGTCAGGCTCCTGGCATAATAAAGCTCTGCCAGATAGTTGTCAAGGCTATATCCAGGCCGAGTCAATGTAGAGACGACCTTTTCCCTACCAACTTGATGCTCGTCAAGGTTATGGTCTCCGACAAAATCCCTGAACCTGCGCAGTTCATCATCGTACTTCCGTCTACTGATGTTTTTCTGATGGGGATAATCATTACGTGAATAACAGCCATAGATGTGGATGTAGCGGGCAATTTCTCTGATCTTTTGAAAGTCCGTGACAAAGTATTGAAACGATGGGCCAGCACGCATCAAAACCACCTCACTGTACTCTGGAACGAAGGTCAATGATAGCTCGGTCTTCTTCACATGGATTTTGATCTCCCCCGCCAAAAATCCAGTATAAACTGGAATCAACACACGACGGGAGGTGATGCGTAGATGTCGAATGGAGGCAGGAACATCCTTCTTGGGCTTGGTTGCATTGCCCTGGCACCTGTTGCAGTTGTGGGGGTTGCATATGGCGCTGCAGCTGCAGGAACGGTTGCGGTGGCTGCTGGAGCCGCCAAGGCAACCGCTGTAGGGGCCGGCGTTATCGCCGCTAAGACTGCCGGCATCTCATCTGTTTCTTTAGGAACGGGTCTGGCCGCTAAGGGCGTAGGCGAATGCTTGCGTGATTAGGTCTGGTAGCTGACTAGACGGAGGTGATACCATGTTTAGACCAACAAACCTTGACGAACTCTTCGAGGACATCCTTGAGGACATCTTCGAGGGGGTTGCAGACATCTTTACCGACGACGAGGAGTAACTCCGCGTCGTCGGTTTTTTTGTGAACCAAAGTAGTCCGCCCTATTCCTCGGAATCGATCGTTTCAGTAATCAATGCCGGTGAGAGCCAATCACTATCGGGACGACATACGAGCCTCGCACTCTTGTACGCCCAGGTCAAGGGAAACACCGTCCGCCCCTGATAGGAGCCTGAGTCATTTCTGGTTAGAACCAAAGCGACGTCCACATCCACATTATTGATTAGCCCGATGGGCAAGAGCATACTCATCAGGTTTTCACGAGGATAATACTGAGGTATCGCCGCCTTATAATTCCACTGAACTCGCTTGCGGGCAAGTTTGTAGGCGGTTTCAAACCTATTGTTCAGCAATAAGTACGTGTCGTCATCCTCTTCCAAGGCCGCCGCGAATCGTTGCAGATACTTGTCCCTTTCTTCCGGTTCTAGATCAGAATAGTCCACCCACTCCAGGCCTTTTGGCACGTAGTTCTTTAGAACCTCCATAGGATATCGGTTCCTAGCGATCGCATCGAGAATGACATGCCCTGGATCCCAATGAATCTCTTGGGATAGATCGAGCAGCATATCATAGTTGCTGGAGAAATACTGGGCTGGCGCAGGCAGGGGATTGAACTTGTTCGTTAAGAGCTTGCCAGCGTCTTTCTTACTGGGCACAGCAAAGTCGTAGAACTTCCAGTTCTGCTCGCGACCAGGATCGTTGAGTTCAAAGACTGCATAGATGGAATCATACAACCTATCGACGAGTCCAGTGTTAAACGTCGCGTAACCCGAACTAATCCGAATCTTCATGTCTTCTTCTCTTAAGCCCTTTTGGAGAGCTTCGTTATCCTCTTGGGCCAGTCGATAAAACGTGTACGAGAAGTAGTTCTGAAGTATCGAGTAATCGTCCTCCCCCGCGAAGGACCACTCTTCCTCGAGGGCAATGGATGCCAGATATGCGAAGACAGAGGCATACTGCTTTCCGTCTGGTGCATCGAATTCCCTCATCGGTAGGAAAGCCCATTGTTTAAGCGTTTCAACAGGGGAAGGATTGGTGATGATTCTGGGTCTGACGGGTTCAACTTCTATGATCATAGAAGCTGCATCTTGTTCAACTAATCTGACCATCTGGGCATGGGGTCTCCCACCGATGCTTGGCTCCCCTAGACTATACTCAACAGCTAGACCACTATGGGCTGAGCGGATTGGTGGACCTTCGACATCCTTCGTCCAAAAATGAACATCCTGCCCTCCCTCATCCGGGATAATGAAACCATAGTCATGTTTTACAAACTTGATCTTCCCAAGCATATTAGCACCCCTTTTTCACGTGTCCCAAAAAGCAAATAACCCTAGTATGATTTGACCATGAATATCGGCAGAGCATCGTCACATGTAGATTATGAGCTATTTGCGATGTCACACAAGATTGATTGAGACGCGTTCTTGGGATCCACA
>CAZAJB010000166.1:0-4230 GCA_964485345.1 uncultured Clostridiaceae bacterium | reverse complement strand
GAGGGAATATTGGTGAAGCCCCTGCAGGAGGCGGTAGTCTTTCGGCCAGCCAGGGCGTGTTAAGCTTTTTAATGTTCCTCAACCAGCAAGGTGTCGACCTCTTTCAAGACGACGCCGCAGAGACCAATCTCCACACCCAGGTTGCCTTTGAAGCCTTTCAATTCTGGACCGATCTCTATGAGCTCTATAATTTACCGGTGGAATACAGTGCAGAAAACCGTTTTCGTCTTGGCGAAATGCCCTTGGTCATCGCACCTTACACCCTATACAATACCTTGACTGTTTTCGCTCCGGAGCTGAGGGGTGAGTGGAGCTTTGCCCCCGTGCCGGGAGTGGTCAGGGACGATGGCAGCATCGATCGCACTGTTCCCGCCAGTGGCACCGCCAGCGTGATCCTAAGTAGTGCCTCGGACCCAGAGGCCGCCTGGGACTTTCTCAAATGGTGGGCCGAGGCCGAGACCCAGACCCGCTATGCCCTAGATTTAGAAGCACTCATGGGCGAAGCCGCCCGCTATCCTGCGGCCAATCCTGCCACTCTTAGAAACTTGCCCTGGCCCTTAGCAGACTACCGTAAGCTGGAAGAACAGCTGTCCTGGGTGAAGGGAGTGCCAGAAGTTCCTGGGGGTTACATGGTCGGTCGGCACTTGGATAACGCCTTTCGCCGGATTGTGGAAAAACAGGCCCCCATTCGGGAAACGCTCCTGGACTACAATCGGGTCATGAACGAAGAAATTCGCTCGAAACGGGCAGAGCTCGGTTTTGATGAGGAAGGGGGGAGTAGGCCGTGAGAGGGCAAGCTTTTTGGAGAAAGTGGCGCATTTCCTATCTTTTTGCCGCCCCTTATGTCCTGTTGTTTCTGGTCTTCACCGTGATTCCAGTCCTCATTTCCATCGTTCTTAGTTTCTCGTCCTACAATATGCTTCAGCCCCCCATCTGGGTAGGTTGGAATAACTACGTCAAGCTGCTCTTTGCCGACGACATCTTTCTGGTTGCTGTAAAGAACACCATGCTCTTTGCTGCTATCACGGGTCCCGTGAGCTATTTTCTCTGCCTGATTCTGGCTTGGTTCATCCACGAATTGAAGCCCGCGGTGCGTACCTTCTTGACTTTGCTCTTTTACGCCCCATCCATTTCGGGCAATGTCTTCATGATTTGGACCATCCTGTTTAGTGGCGATGCTTATGGCTGGGTCAATGGCCTTTTGCTCCGTTGGGGGATCATCTATGAACCGGTACGCTGGTTGACCAATCCCGATACTTTGATGTGGGTGACCATGGTGGTAACCCTCTGGATGAGTTTGGGCACATCGTTTTTAGCCTTTATTGCCGGGCTCCAGGGCATTGATGATACTCTGTACGAAGCAGGTGCCCTAGACGGTGTGGGCAACCGCTGGCAAGAGCTTTTCTTCATTACCCTGCCCGCCATGCGTCCTCAACTGATGTTCGGAGCCATCATTTCCATTACTTCGTCCTTTGCGGCGGGAAAGAATATTGTCTCCCTGGTGGGTTTCCCGAGCACGGACTATGCGGGGCACACGGTCATCACCCATCTTATGGATTATGGAAACATCCGCTTTGAAATGGGCTATGCCGCGGCCATGGCAACTCTGCTTTTCATCATCATGGTGGGCACACAGCAGATTATTCAGCATCTCCTGCGGAAAATCGGTTAGCGGTGAAAGGAGGGAAGATTATGAAATTGCCACTTTATCGCAAGAGAGTGACTCGTTCGCCGGGGGGCGACTTGGCCGCCTTCGTGATGCTGGTGATTTTGGGTGCCTTCATGGCATTACCCATGGTGTATGTAGTCGGCAGCGCCTTCAAGCCCCTCAATGAGCTATTTCTCTTTCCGCCGCGGTTTTTTGTGCGTAACCCAACCCTAGATAACTTCAAGGATCTTGCGGTTTTGATGGCCGACTCTTGGGTTCCCATCTCCCGCTATTTCTTGAATACTCTGATCATCACCACGTTCGGAACCGCGGGGCATGTCTTGCTTGCTTCCCTCTGTTCCTTTGCCATCAGCAAACATCGCTTTCCTGGGTCCCGGGTGATCTTTAGCCTCATCGTACTTTCTTTGATGTTTGCACCAGAGGTGACTGCCATTCCCAATTACCTCACCATCTCATTTTTAGGCTGGATTGACAGCTACTCGGCCGTGATCGTGCCAGCCTGGGCTGCGAGCTTGGGCTTGTTCTTGATGAAGCAATTCATGGACCAAATGGTTCCTGACAGCCTCCTAGAAGCGGCCCGCATCGATGGGGCCAGTGAGCTTGTCGTCTTTTGGCGGGTCGCCATGCCTACGGTCAAGCCAGCTTGGCTCACCTTGATTATTCTTTCGTTCCAGAGTCTGTGGGGGAATACAGGGAGTAGTTTTATCTACAGTGAGAATCTGAAAACTCTGCCCTATGCACTGAACCAGATCGTATCGGGGGGCATTGCCCGGGCGGGAGTTGGAGCTGCGGTGGCCTTAGTGATGATGCTGGTCCCGATCACGGTGTTTATCATCAACCAACGTAGCGTGGTGCAAACCATGGGGACTTCTGGCTTGAAAGAATAGGGGAAGGGGGGAAGGCCGTGTGTAGCATCGATGTGCGCAAATTGCTTTGCTGTCTAGTAGCTCTGGCGCTCGTACTTGGCGCAAGTACAGTGGCGTTAGCCGCTCCTTTGGCCAGTTATACCTTTGACTATTATGGAAACCCCGTACCCGCAACCCAGGCTTACAAGATGGACGTCGTGATCGATGGTTCCTCCTTGGGAACAACCCCCCTCAGGGAACCACGGGACGTGGTGGTGGCCAAGACGGGTGACGTATTCATCGCTGATACCGGCAACAATCGTATCTTGCAGCTCAATCGCAACTTCGAGTTGATCCAAGTGATAGAGGACTTCGAGATCGAAGGTGTGCGGCACAGCTTTAACGCACCTATAGCCCTCTATGTCACGGAGCACGGGCGGCTCTATATTGCCGACAGAGACAATGCCCGTTTGGTGGAGCTCACCACGTCTGGAGATTTCGTGCGCGTGATTGGGCCTCCCCAGACTGAGCTGAAAGGAGCCCTGCCAGAAGGCTTCAACTACAGACCCTTTAAGGTCGCGGTGGACCAAGGGGGACGCATCTACGTCTTGGCTGATGGGATTTATGACGGTCTGGTCGAGTTTGCTGTGGATGGCAAGTTTCGCGGTTTTCTGGGGGCACCCTTGGTGCGACCTACTATCTTAGAGCGCTTCTGGGCCCGCATTGCCACCAAGGAACAGCGTAGCCGGATGGCCCTTTTTCTGCCCACGGAGTACAGTGCCTTAGATCTAGACGAACGGGGATTTCTCTACGTGGCCGAGCATAACCAGGTGCGGCGCCTGAATCCTAGTGGCACCGACGTGCTCCGTCGGAATGGTTTTTTTGAGCCCCTTGGCGATGTTCCGACTGCAGAAGAATACAGCCTCACGGAAGCGATCCGTTCCTCTTCCTTTGTGGACATTGTGGCCCGAGAAAACGGTCTTTATTCGGTCTTAGATCGCCAGAGAGGCCGGGTATTCACCTACGAAAGTGATGGGCACCTTCTCTACGTCTTCGGAGGCTTAGGAACTACCCGCGATACCCTGCGGGTTCCGGTGGCCCTAGATGCCCTAGAGGACAAAATTCTGGTTGTAGACCGCGGTGGCAATCGTGTCTTGGTCTATGGACCAACAACCTATGGAAAGCTGATTCATGCAGCCATAGCCCACTACCAGGGCGGCGATTACCAGCGTTCTGCCACACTTTGGGCTGAGGTCTTGCAGCACAACTTCAACTTTGATATGGCCTATACGGGAATTGGCACAGCTCTCCTGCGACAAGACCGCTTCGCGGAAGCTATGGCGAACTTTCGCTTGGGGAACAACCGTCCTCAGTATTCCACCGCCTTTGCCCTCTATCGCCGAGAAGTGATGGCTGCATCCTTCGGGAGCGTGGTGTTGGGGATTCTTGCTCTGGTGGCCGTAATTGTGGCAGGGGTTAAGCTCAGGCCTCGTCTCAAGCGGCAAAATGAGGCCGCGGCTACAGGCTTTGCCCCAGTGCGAAATCCCCAAGGTTATTGGCAGAGTCTGACCTATACGAAACATGTGATCTTTCATCCCTTTGATGGGTTTTGGGATCTCAAGCACGAAAAACGAGGCACCATGGGAGCAGCCCTCAGCGTCTTGGGCCTTGTGGCTGTCACCTATGTGGTGATGCGCCAGTATACCGGCTTTATCT
>CAZAJB010000165.1:2951-4235 GCA_964485345.1 uncultured Clostridiaceae bacterium | reverse complement strand
AAGCGGTCGGGTAAACGCTGTTGTCGGGAGTGAAAGCAGACCAGCATTGGCGTCCTTCGCAAATGGTAGAACGGTCATAAGACATGGCGAGACTGGGGCGGTTCCCTTATGGGTGCTAGATGTTATACGTTTCGGACTACGTGTGTGAGTAAGATTACTTACTTTTACCCAAGGGGGAAGAAAATGAACCTGTTATCGGCAATGATTAAAACAAAGAAAGCCGAAAAATTGCCCGTTGATGCGAGAAAGAAGCTTGTAGAGAAGAGGCTTTCTCACATAGTCGCCTACGCAAAAAAGAATAGTCCGTATTTTTCTGGATTGTATGAGAACCTTGGTCATACATTTGAACTGTCCGAGATTCCACCCACAAACAAAGTTGAAATGATGGGTAACTTTGATGAATGGCTCACGGATCCCGATGTATCTATGTCGAAGATAAAGGATTTTGCGAGGAATATAGATAATGTAGGCCGCCTGCTAAACCGCAAATATCTTGTGTTCATGACTTCCGGCTCTACGGGTAATTCCGCGATTGTTTTATATGATAAAACAAACATCTCGGTGGCAAGTGCTGTTTCTGCTTGCAGAACTTTCGCCCGGAAACAAGATTATCAGGCATTTAGAAAAAATGGTAGTCGAACGGCTGGCGTATTTGCAAAATACGGGTTCTATTTGGCATGCGGGATGTCACGCTACATGTCAATCAAAATGCCGTTTCTGAAGAACAAGATTACTGTTGATGTCAACGCGCCGGTGGGGGAAATAGTCAAAGAGCTCAATAGCTTCGACCCGGCATTGCTTTCAGGCTATCCGTCACATCTCTCTGTTTTGTGTGAACAGCAAGATAACGGGGAGCTAAACATACATCCGTCTGTCGTAATAACAGGTGGGGAACAGTTGACAGATGATGTTCGAAAGCGGCTGGCAGAAACCTTTGGCTGCTCTGTGCAAACACATTACTCTTGCACTGAAGCGGGCGAAATTGCCTGTGAATGCGAGAATGGGCATCTCCACGTTAACGACGATTGGGTAATCGTTGAGGCGGTTGATCAAAACAACAATCCTGTAGCGGACGGAACATTATCACATAAGGTTCTTATCACAAACCTCTCAAATTTCATTCAACCCTTCATTCGCTATGAGGTCACCGATAGAATCATTGTTCACGGGGAGCCTTGCGGTTGCGGGAAGACCTCAAAGTGGATTGAGGTTGAAGGTCGCACCGATGATATCTTGGTCTTCCAGAATGGTGTTCGCATTGCGCCAATGTCGTTCTATAAGATC
>CAZAJB010000165.1:0-2941 GCA_964485345.1 uncultured Clostridiaceae bacterium | reverse complement strand
CTAACAGAAATTGAGGAAATTCGGCGATTCCAACTCGTTCAGAAAAACAGGAACCTATTAGAGTTGCGGATTGTTTCAGAGGATAGGCTTTCTGGCTTTGAACTAGCAAAAAAGAAGGTGGGGCATTTCCTGGCGGAAAAAGGCATTGATGTAGAAATTGTTTTATCTGAAGAAATGCCACAAGCGCATCCGGTCAGCGGAAAGTTTAAGCACGTGTTCTCAGAAGGGGAGTAGTGGGTAAATAGTTCATCATCAGCATAACGGTGAAAGAAATATTGGTAAGAGTGAAGTCTGTGGTATTGCATGAGTGTGATATGACGCTGTACGAATGGCGAAAACGTTATACATAATTACGCACAGGGCAGCCACATCGTGTGGCGGGAAACTACCATGCAGAAGAGGACATTTTAGGTGATGAACTGGATTTTCTGAACAAAGGCGGATAAAGGGGGTTGAGTCTATGAACTGGAGTGAGTTGTTTAATGCTAATAAACAGCCGTCTTATGAAGACATCAAAGAAGGCGCAAGTGGGTTTGAAGGATTTTCGATCCAGTTATGGGGATTGAGTTTATGTATGATTTTACAGAAGACGCTATGGAGGAAGCACTCCATGCCATAGCTTCAATGATTAGCAGGTCTGAGAAAGCAAAAGAGAAATTTGCACAAGGTACTTCTCAGCATACGTTACAAAAGAACAGGTTTAGAGCGCTTAACATAGCTTCATTGTTGATATCCAAAGAATTAGGAGGGAGTAATGCTGGGGATTATTACATCGAAGAAGACTTGGAAAAAGCGCTTGCACCAATTAATTCTCTGATTAGTAACCTGGATTCCCGGAATTTATAACGATGTGATCGGGCTCAAACGCTGATGAATTCGATATTTCATGTGATTTTTAGTTGACTTTTCCCTCGTTATACTTTATAATATATAACGAGGTGATAGCAATGGGGATTGTTTATTATACTAATAAAAAGACTGGTATTACATATGCCTACGAAAACGAACCCTATTGGGACAAGGAAAAACAACAGTCAAGAGCCAAACGAAAGCTGATTGGCAAAGTCGATCCCGATACTGGCGAAATTGTGCCGACCCGCGAGTATCGAAAGAAGGAGAAGTTAGTGGCTGATTCCCCCACTAAGCCAGGACCAGTTCCGATCATGAATATGCAACGGAGCTTCTATGGAGCCACCCAACTATTTGATCAAATCGGCAAAGAGACGGGCGTTGAAGCGGATCTAAAGGCTTGTTTTCCTAGAACGTATAAAAAGATACTCTCCATCGCTTACTATCTCATCCTTGAGGAGAACAACTCATTGAGCCGTTTTTCGCATTGGCAGAGACTACATATTCATCCTCTTGGCGATGATATTCCTTCGCAAAGGAGCAGCGAACTCTTTCAGTCGATAGAGGAATCCGAGCGCATGTCCTTCTTTCAGAAACAAGGCAAACGACGAATAGAAAAGGAATACTGGGCCTTTGATGTTACCAGCATCTCCAGCTACTCTGAGGTGCTCCAGCAAGTCAAAGATGGCAGGAACAAAGAACATGACCACCTTCCTCAGATCAATCTCGCCCTTCTTTTTGGCGAAGAATCTGGCCTACCTTTTTACTATCGGAAGCTCCCTGGAAACATTACTGATGTAACGATCATCAAAGCCCTCATGAGAGAATTTGACGTCCTCGGCTACCAAAAAGTGAAAATCGTCCTAGATAGAGGATTCTACAGCAAAAAGAACGTCAACGAGCTTTTTAAAGCACATCAGAAATTCATCATGGGTGTCAAACTAAACCTTAAATACGTCAAGGCAGTTCTAGACGCAGAACGCGAGAACCTAAAAGACTGGTCTAATCACCAGACGCAATTCGGCGTCTATGGCTTGTGCAGAACCATAGAGTGGGATTACGAACAAGAACGCCCTTACAAGGGAGATATTCTCAAAGAGAAGCGCAGAGCTTATCTTTTGCTCTACTATAGTCCCGAGAAAGCTGCTAGGGATGAAATTGCCCTAAACGACCACTTAACCAGACTGCAAAAGGATCTTTTGGAGGGTACCGAAGTCGAACGCTACGCCAAAGACTATCTCAAATACTTCGAGGTCAAAGAAACACCAAAGCGGGGTAGGCGAGTAACCCCACGCAGCGATGTCATCCAAGAAAAACTGCGCAATTGCGGGTACTTTGCCTTTTTGTCCAATGAGATTAAAGATCCCTTCGAGGCACTATCGCTTTATCGAAGCAAGGATATCACAGAAAAGGCCTTCGGTAACCTAAAGGAACGACTAAACTTCCGCAGGATGCAAGTTTCATCGGAACTAGCACTGAATGGAAAGCTGTTCGTGGAGTTTATTGCTCTAATCTACCTTTCTTCCATAAAGAAGAGAATGCAGGATGCGAAGCTATTTGACACCTGGACACTCCAAGGCTTGCTGGATGAACTAGACGCAATCGAGCTATTTGAGGCACCTGAGCATGGTCGCATTTTAGGTGAATTCACAGAAAAGCAAGAGAAACTCTATGGCGCATTGGGAGTGGAGCCTCCCTCGTTATAAATTCCGGGAATCCAGGTAGTAAGTCTGAGAAAGCACAGAAAAAACTAACGCAAGGTACTTGGCAGCATACGATGTTAGCCAATAATCTCAAAGCACTCCATATAGCTTTGCCATTGTTAACGAAGGCATTGAGTGAGATAAGTGCCGAATAAGGGCTAAGCGAGGAAGGAGTCACCCTGACTAAAGCCTTATTGTTGCTCCTATCTTTGAGAGGGCCATTGGCCTCATCAAGCCCCATTACTAGCAGGAAGAATGCCAGCGTCCTTAGCCGGAAGGTCTTCGCAATCGGCAAAACGTTATGCGAAATAGCCGCAACATCTAGGGAGAGGAGAGTGTTGAGTGTTGGAGTTAATCGTAGTTAGGCATGGTCAATCTGTTGCTGACAT
>CAZAJB010000164.1:0-4242 GCA_964485345.1 uncultured Clostridiaceae bacterium | reverse complement strand
GAAACAAGACCCTTTCGCTCGCCGCACCATAACGCCTCGACCAACTCCTTAATTGGCGGCGGTTACAATGCTACACCGGGGGAAATATCTCTAGCCCACAACGGCATTTTGTTTCTAGATGAGATCGCGGAGTTCAGTAAACGAACTTTGGATGCTCTCAGGCAGCCTATGGAAGATCGGCAAGTGACAATCTCTAGAGTGCGAACAAATAACACCTATCCTTGCAATTTCATGATGATAGCGGCCATGAACCCTTGCCCTTGTGGCTACTATGGGCATGATCGATGTCGTTGTACAGACTACGAAGTCTTAAAGTACCGCCAAAAAATTAGTGGTCCTATCTTGGATCGGATTGATATTCAGAAATATGTTCAGCCAGTCGATTTCTTGAAACTTCACTTGCAGCAAGGAACACATAATTCGCAGGAGCTCCAGGAGCGCGTGGAAAGGGCACGGCGTATCCAAAGAGTCAGATTTCATGGTGCCAAGAATATACACTGCAATGCTCAAATGGAGGTAGCCGAAATCAAGGATTTCTGCGTACTTGAATCGGAAGGGGAAAAGCTTTTACATAGGGCCTTTGATAGGTTTAGCTATAGCGCCAGGTCGTATCACAAATTCTTAAGAGTAGCTCGTACCTTCGCAGATCTGGAAGCATCGCGGCAGATCCGGAAAGAGGACGTGGCTGCAGCACTTATGTGCCGGGATTTAGACCGAGAACAAATGGAATTGTTGGTGATTTAGTATGCGAGACGACCTTGTCTTCTGGCTGTGGCTGACTCAAGTAAGAGGTGTGGGAGCCAAAACCAGCAAGAAGTTGTTGGAGCACTATGCAACCCCGCGAGCAGTTTATGACGCCTCAGCGGAAGAGCTCCTGACCATTTCTGGCATAGGTCAAAAGCTAGCGGGTGCTATCAGAGAGCACCGATCATTGACGACCGCCGAAGAACTGTTAGCAAAGGTTGCCAAGCACGATGCCCAGGTCCTCACGATTTGGGATACCTGTTATCCCCTAGCTGTCAAGAATCTTCCTAATGCACCTATTATTCTCTATTACAAGGGAACGCTTAGGCAAGAGCGCGGGATAGCTATCATTGGGGCTCGCCGGTGCACTCCTTATGCCAAACGAGTCACAAGCGAGGCTGCCCACTACTTGGCTAGTAATAATATTCCAGTGATCAGTGGATTAGCTAAGGGTGTCGATGGCTATGCCCATACCGCCTGTCTCAAAGCTGGCGGCTATACCTTGGCCTTTCTTGGTCACGGAGTAGATACCTGTTATCCTACGGAGCATCATGACCTTATGGAAGCCATCATCGAACATGGGGCAGTAATATCACAGTTTCCACCTGACACACCTCCACATAGATCTAATTTCCCTAAGAGAAATCATCTCATGAGTGCCTGGGCGGAGAAGCTCCTAGTCGTTGAGGCCAGTCCGCAAAGTGGAGCGCTGATTACTACGGAGTCTGCCAAGGAGCTCGGACGACCAGTCTATGCTGTGCCTGGCAGTATCTATTCAAGGGAAAGTATGGGAGCCAATACCCTTATCCTAGAAGGTGCAACACCTTATCTCACGCCGACGCAATTGGTGGCTATATCCACCTCGGTTCAGCCCACTTTTTCAACCAAGGCGAGGAGCTTATCTAGCAGTACTGCCGGGCAACCAGCCCCAGGCTCGCCTCAGGGAAATTCACCAATCGAACAGGAAGTGTTGAAGATCGTCGGTAGCTCAGCTTTAGGCGTGGAAGAGCTAGCGCTCCGCTTGGGGCAGTTGACTTTCACAAACAAAAAGACTCTCTTTGAAACCCTAACCATGATGCAACTGGACGGTAAAATCAAGCTATTACCAGGTGGGTTTGTGTCGCAAGCATGAGGCTTTTGGGGGCGCACAACTAAATTTCGCAGGGCAGGATATAGCGGGTTAGGGTAGAAAGTGCTAAAGAAGGAATAAATGATCGGGCTCGGCCCATCGGAATCGCCGGTCGGCGGACAAAGCCAACTACCCTAACAAGGGTTCCGGTTCGGGCTCAATAAGGGAAACTTCACCCCATGGCTCATCAAACACAAACCTGTATTTGCCTTTCAGTTTCAAGAAGAAGGGCATGACATAGGCACACTTGAGAGTTATGAAGAAGCACAGGTAGTGTTTGCAGTGTAATTGACTTTGTAGCAAAGAATATCACAGCGTGTCAGTTAGAGGAGCAAGCACAATGGTTGATTTTATACGGCAAATGCTAGAAGGTCTAGGATCCGAAGCAACAGTTCTGATCATGTCCATGATACCAGTCGTAGAACTACGAGGGGCCATTCCCGTAGGAATGGCCCTCGGATTGAGTACCTATCATTCCGCAATCTTAAGCTTCATAGGCAGCATGATTCCGGTACCATTCATACTGTTTGGTATTCGCCCTGTATTTGACCTACTAAGAAAAACCAAGCTCTTTCGGGGGCTAGTGGAGCGATTAACCGCCAAGTCCTTAAACAAAGGGCAAAGAATACAGAAGTTCGGTGCATTCGCCCTCTGTCTCTTTGTAGCCATACCCCTCCCGGGTACAGGGGTATGGAGCGGTAGTCTCATTGCTGCCTTACTCGACATGCGCTTCAAATACTCCTTTCCAGCCATCCTGGTGGGGAACCTCATCGCAGGCCTGATCATCATGCTCTTAAGCAACGGTGTCTTTACCATATTAGCCCGTTAAGACAGAAGTGAATATTACGGTTCGGGCCTAAAAAGAAGACAATAAACCTGAACCAAACGATCGTCCTAAAGCACAGACTCCTTTCCATAGGCCACAGATCTCTAGACCTTTACCCTAAACTCTAGGGTAAATTATCAGAACATTACCAATAGACCTTGACATAACAAAGAATTAAGTATATATTCAGATAAAAGGTTTCAAAAAGAAAGGAGCATCTAGATGACAGATCTTCAAAAGAACTTCCCAGAACAAGCAGGAAAAGCATTCGTCTTTCAGCACTACGGCTATTCCCCCACACTCGTCCATCGTAACCCAGATCTAAGCCCAGGAGCAAAAGGCCTCTACTCCTACTTAAGCACCTTTGTTAACGCTGACCAAATGAAACAAGGGAAATTGCACGCCTGGCCCAGCAGAGAGAGGATCCTACAACAGATGAATATCTCCGTGAACACCTTCGGCAAATACCTACGAGAACTCAAAAAAGCAGGATTCATTCGCGTAGAACAAAGCCGTAAGACCTTAAAGGAAGGCAAACAAGGCTTTGGCAACAACCTCTATATCCTTCAAACCCATGTAACGGATCCTTCTGGGGAAGAGATCTGCATGAGCGAAAACTGTGAAACTGAACCAAGCAGTCATGCAGAATCCGATCCACGCAAGACCTGTGACTCACTACAGGTGAACACAAGTAATACCCAGGGTTTTAGTACTACCAAAAACAACAGGAATACCAGTTTCTCCACCACAAGACAAGACGAGGCAAGCCAGTGCCAAGGTCCGATCATTCAGCCAGAAGAAGACCCTTATCCACAGGAAGAAAAGGAGAAAGAGATCACCCTCGATGTCTTACTTACTAGCTGGAACCAAACAGGCGTAAACCCACACCACCGCCTAGGGCAAAACACCAGAGCCCGCATGCAAAGTGCCCTGGATGCAGCCCTCGAAGACTACTCTTCGGCCCAGCTCCTTAGTACCATCACAACCTATGCCAAACTCTACCAAGCCCGTAAGTGCAGACACAAGTATCGTCTGGTCGAGTTTCTCGAAAAGCGGGGCTATGAACACTTTCTAGAAGAAACGAACTGGGATCGCCTCCCCCCAAGGGAGAAGAGAACGAGAGCTGATTTTACTTATACAGAATCCAAGCAAGATCTCAGCCTGTTTTCCTGGCTCAATCCAGATGATCAGGAAGACACCGCCATAGACTCTGCCCTTGACTCCACCTAAAGCCTTATCCAGAGTCAGGTAGGTGGCCATCGATCGCAAATGCCCGTAGTCTCCTAAGCCAGTACTCACAGAAGCAAGAATGGACAGTACTGCGAAGTGGGGGAAGAAAGACTAGTCTTGCATCAAGTGCAACGCCCTGCCAACATTCCGGAAGGGAAACAACTTTGGAGGTGAACAAAATGGAACTTAGAGAGATAAAAGAGAAAAGGTCTAAGTACTTAGAAGCCCTATACAAGATGGTAGGAGGCTCCCCCCTGCGGACGGCCAACCATCATGAGATCCTACTTCAAACTGGGCTCTCTCCTCAGTGTTC
>CAZAJB010000163.1:0-4333 GCA_964485345.1 uncultured Clostridiaceae bacterium | reverse complement strand
GCACTGGCCGCATTCGCCACATCCGCCACATTTCTCACAATGGCGACATTCCCCGCATTCTCCACAATCCGCATCAATGTCCCCTTTGCCTTTTTGGTAAAGGGGTCTCTTTTTGCCCATCAACATCAACACCAAGATCAAAAGCATCAAACAGCACGACCGCAGCAAACTGTCGCCCTTTCGCCACGTTTGCGCAAATAAACGCGCCATAATTGCGCAAGAAACGTGCAATTCCCGGACAAAATACGCGAAAAACCCAATAAAAGCAAAAATTAAAGAGGAATTCCCTAACATACACAGAAGAACCATCACAACAACAAAAAATTCCCCACAACTTATTGCGCAAAT
This sequence comes from uncultured Clostridiaceae bacterium, assembly GCA_964485345.1. Classification (GTDB taxonomy): domain Bacteria; phylum Bacillota; class Limnochordia; order Darwinibacteriales; family Darwinibacteriaceae; genus UBA5420. The sequence goes on along the minus strand of CAZAJB010000163.1, from coordinate 3,985 downwards.
TGCGCAACGCGAAAACAAAGACGAAGCGGAACATGATACGTCACATCGTCGTTACAGGGTAGACAACATTTAGGAGGCGGAAACGTGGAAGTAACCCAAAAAGAAATTTCGCAGAAACTGGGGGTATCCGTGACCACCGTATCGCGTGCTCTAACGGGCCAAGGCCGAGTTAGTCCTCAAACCCGCAGCAAGGTCCTGGAAATGGCCAGCGAACTTGGGTACACGATCAAACCAACAAACGATAAGGAAAAAGCACATCAGAGTATCTGTATTGTTTTCAACTCCCGGCTTCAATCGTTGCCTGCGGACCCCTTTTATGGAACCGTTATGGTGGGTGTGGAAAGTGAATGCCAGAAATACGGCTATAAAGTCTTCTTTCAAACCATCACGGATCCCCAGGACAATAGCCTGTGGGAACTACACCATAGTGGCCAGCTCGATGGTGTGATCCTTGTGGGAGCCGATGTCTATCCCGAGATCGCTCGCACAGCCCAGACGCAAGGAATTCCTGTTTTGCTAGTGGATAACTGGGAACCAGATATGAGCGTAGATTGTGTCGTCACCGATAACCGGGGTGGAATCATGCGTCTGGTCAATTATCTGGTGAGCCAAGGACATGAGCGCATAGGATTCATTGGTGGCCCCTTATCCCATCGTTCTTTGCAGGAGAGATATGATGGCTACCGAGCAGCTCTTAGGGAAAATGGAATCACCCATAGCCGTGACTGGTCCTGGCTCCATAACGAACCTGGTCCCCAAGTGGAGCAAGGACAAGAAGGTTTGCGTGCTCTACTAGATCGGGGCATGCCGGTGACGGCCGTGATCACAGACAATGATAGCACCGCCGTAGGTGTCTTGAAGGCATGTGAGGTTGCAGGCATCAGGGTACCAGACGACCTCTCCCTCGTTGGCTTTGACAATGTGGAGCTCAGTGAGCATATCACGCCACCTTTGACCACCATCAATATTCATCAGCGCCAAATGGGTGCCATGGCCGCCAGAAGGTTACATGAGCTGATAGAAGGCAGAGATGCCGACGTACCCTTGCGCATCACCCTAGGAACGGAGCTAATCATTCGCAGATCCGTAAAACAGTTACAGTAGGAGGAACATGGATGATCAAGCTACAGCGTTTATCCCCTTTACCCATCATGGAGCCAACAGAACGCCCCTGGGAAAGTGGGGCAGTCTTCAATTGCGGAGTCACGATGCACGAGGGAAAAGTTTGCATGGTCTACCGGGCTGCTGATCGAGACTTCGCTAGTCTAGCCCGTTCTGAGCCCCTAGCAACAGAAAAATTTGTCTCGAGCTTCGGCTACGCCCAGAGCGATGACGGGATCCACTTTGTGCGGGACCCTGAGCCTATCTTCACAGGAACAGGCGAACAAGAAGCCTGGGGTGTCGAAGACCCACGCCTGAGCAAACTGGATGATACATTTTATATGCTCTACACCGCCTTTGGCGGTAGAACATGGGACGATCATCGCATTGCCATGGCCTCCTCTCACGACTTACGCACCTGGAAACGGCACCCCATGTTCCTTGATGAATCGAATAAGGATGCAGCTCTCTTGGAAACCAAGATACATGGCAAGTACATGCTTTTCCATCGCCGCCTACCCCATATCTGGTGCGCCTTTTCCGATACTCTGCTGGAGTGGCACGATCACCAGATTCTGATGGAGACAACCCCCACTGGGTGGGAAGAAAATAAGATCGGCCTTGCTGGTCAACCCATTGCCACCCATCAGGGCTACCTGATGCTCTATCATGCCGTAGATCATCAAAAGACCTATCGTTTGGGAGCCGCCCTCCTAGACGGGGAGGATCCAACAAAAGTGGTGCGCCGTCTCCCCGAGCCCGTCCTCGAGCCTGAGCTTGCCTGGGAAAAAACAGGGCATGTACCCAATGTTGTCTTCAGTTGCGGCCAAGTGGTCAAAGACGGTTTTCTCTACGTCTACTACGGCGGGGCCGACCGGGTGATCGGTGTGGCTGGGATTGAAATGGACAAAATCATCTTTTGAAAACCTGAACTTAGGAAAGGAAGGGACACTCGTGAAACGCTTTACACCTAGTCTGGCGGTGCTTACATTATGGATCCTAGTCCTACTCGTACTGTGTCCAGGCGCAGCCTTAGGTCGTGAATTGCGTTATAACCAGTATCTGGCAGACTTTTTGCAAGCCCCCCGCCCAGAGCTCGAGCTCACCCTTTTCGGGTCTAACTTCTCCAACGCCTATCGTGCTGAAAAGTTGGCGGATGGCAGCGTTCTCGTGGCAGAGGAAGGCTTTATCCAATGGATGATCGATGTTCCAGAGGCTGGTCTCTACAACATTAGCCTAGTGTATTCAGCCGCTCCAGGCCGGGGAGCAAGTGTGGAACAGGAGCTCTTGATCAACGGAAAACGTCCCTTTGCTGAGGCTCGCTATCTCATCTTTCACCGCACCTTTGGCAATGGAGGACCCGCCCCCAAAGACAGCCTAGGCAATGAGATCCGCCCAGCACAAGAAGAATATTCGCTGCCGAGAACCCAGCCTCTCGTGGATTCTAGGGGCTATACCCAAGAACCATTCCTCTTCTATCTGCCCCAAGGTCTCTCCACAATTCGCCTAGTTTCCCACCAAGAACCTATCGCAATTGAGAAACTTTTGATCGGTCAAGTCAACCAGCCCTCCCCATACCAAGAAGTGAAGAAAAGCTGGCCCAGCCAGGAAACGTGCGGCGTCCTTCTAAAGATTCAGGGAGAAGACGCACTCTACCGCTCCCATTCCACCCTATTTGCCATTTCCGATACTGGCGATCCTACAATCGAACCCTACCACCCCGCTCAGATTCGCCTCAATTCCATTGGCGGCTGGCGCTTTAACCAGCCAGGTCAGTGGATTACCTGGGAAATCTCCGTTCCCGAGTCCGGACTCTATACAATTGCCTTCAAGGCCAAACAGAATATCCGGCGGGGCATCTCCAGTAATCGCCGGGTCTTGATCGACGGAGAAGTACCCTTTGCAGAACTTGGTGCGGTAGAGTTTCCCTATTCCACCCGTTATCAAATGCAGGTTTTGGGTCATCAAGATCAACCTTACCTCATCTATCTCAGCGAGGGCCTGCATGAACTGACCTTAGAAGTTGTCCTAGGAGATCAGGCCACTTTAGTCCAGGCGGTGGAAAACAGTCTCTATGAGCTGAACTCCATCTATCGCAGAATAATCATGGTAATTTCGCCTGATCCCGATCCTCTGCGTGACTATCAATTGGCCGAGCGCATTCCTGAAGTCCTGGTGCACATGGCGGAACAAGCGTCTCTCCTTAACGACCTTGCTGACCAGTTGGAAGAGGGCACCCAGCAGCGGGGGGGCCATATGCTCACCGTACGCAATCTGGCTTTACAGCTCGCAAGCATGGCAACGACACCTGAATCGATCCAAGTCCGCCTCGAGGAATATCGCGATAATCTCAGTGCGCTCGGGACCTGGATTCTACAGACGATGGAACAGCCCCTACAAATTGACTATCTCCTGGTGGCCAGCCCAGACGTGGAGCATCCTGTGGCCAGCCCCACTTTATGGCAGACTGTGGCGCACGAATTTTCCAAGCTTAGTGCCTCTTTTACCTATGACTACAGCGCTCTAGGCGATCTCAGGCAGGATGCTGCGGGAGGGCGCACCATTAGGGTCTGGATTGGTACAGGGCGCGATCAGGCCCAGGCTCTGAAGGCCATCATTGAAGATAGCTTTACCCCCCAGACTGGGATTCGCGTCGATTTAGAATTAGTCAACATGAACATCCTGCTCCAGGCTACCCTGGCTGGTAGGGGACCGGATGTAGCTTTAGGAGTGGATCCCAGCCAGCCCATGAACTTTGGGCTGCGTGAAGCAGTGGTCGATTTGTCGCAGTTCTCAGACTTCCCCCAGGTAGCCGCCTGGTTTTACCCCGCGGCTTTAGAACCCTTTACCTTCAGGGACTGGGTGTTTGCCCTCCCTGAGCAGC
>CAZAJB010000162.1:0-4338 GCA_964485345.1 uncultured Clostridiaceae bacterium | reverse complement strand
AAAGGTCAGGAAAACCAGGGATGGACGCAAGCCCTTTCCCCGCGCTGAAGCCACATAGTCGAAAACTTCCCTAGCACGGCCATCTGTGTGTAATATTTCGTCAATTTTGGTCTGCACATGCTCTAGATGGAGCTGACTTTGGATAATCAGGAGAAGCCCCTCCTCTGCTTTGGATGTTCCCCTATTATCCACTTCTGGGCCTGGAAATATCCTCGGGTCTTTCACGTCTTTGGGCAGCCCGTTATTTGGATTTCCCTGAGACCCGTTTCATCCAAGAGTAGCGTGCGGTCAAACACCTCCCTAATGAACTTGCGATCATGGGAAACCGCGATAATGCACCCACCGAAATGTTTGAGGGCGGTACGGATTTCCGGGCCAGATAAAGGCGACAAATTGCGGGTCGGTTCATCTAAAACCAAAACCTCCGCTTCTTCGAGAATCATCTTGGAAAAGTATAATTTTGCTCTCTGACCACCTGACAGATCGATGATGGGATGATGCATCTCTTCGGCAGTGAAGTTCATGCTTCCCAAATATGTCCGTATTTTGGTGTGTTCATCCTGGGTTCCGGTGACCGTGAGGAACTCAATGGCATTTTCTTCGGGATTCATTATTTCCGAGTATTCTTGAGGCATGTAGCCGCATCTAGTGCCCTTTCTGTGGAGTTCATCCAAGATATGTCGGAGCAAAGTGGTCTTCCCTGCCCCGTTGTCACCGATGATACAAATCTTAGAAGGTCCTGAAATGTTGAGCTGCACATCGCGACTTAGGATCCGATCTCCAACTTGCAGAGTCTCTAAGCCAAGCTCCAGGACCACTTTGCCGTGTGGAATGGTCACAGAATCCTCAAAACGCACTGAAATACTCTCCTCGTAGTCTGGCCTGTCGGTGAGCTGTTCCTTCTCCCGCTCAAAACGCTTCCCCATGGATTTGACGGTACGCATTTTGTCTTTTAGGTTCTTAGCTTCAGACGGCGACTGACGCGAGACAGCTTGCTGCTCATGGTGAACCCGCTGGTAAATCTGGCGATAGCGCTCCATCTTGGCCTGGTATTCTTCCTTTTCCTTAGCGGCTAATTGTGTTTGCTTGTTGATCCGTCGATCCCGATCTTGTACATATTCAGGATAGGTTAGGCGAGAGATTGTGTGTTGGGGCTTGCGCTTCCTCACGAGCTGCTCTATGTGGATGACGGTATTAGCGCAACGTTCCAAGAGCAGCTCATCATGGGAGACAAACATTACGGGGATCCTTGACTTTTGAATGAACGCCTCGAGCCAACGCACCGACTCCATGTCCAGGTCATTGCTAGGTTCATCGAGGAGCAGTACTGTGGGCTTCTTTAGCATTTCGCACAACAACTGGAATTTAATCTTCTCCCCACCAGACAAATCACCTACGAAAATGCCGTTAGAAATCCGATCCTCGGGTAAATAGAGCTCCTTTAAGAGACCGTAGAAGCTCGCATAGCCAAAGTGGTCTCGGCCGACCCGTTGATCGAAATAGTACCGCGTCTGTTGTTCAAACACCTCACTGGTCAAAACCTGCGGCAGGTAGCCTAGGATTTCCCCGGACTTTATCACCTCACCTTGAATTTCCAGATAGCTCGTAATCGCCTCTGGCTCCGCTATAGCTTTGAGCAAGGTTGACTTCCCATTTCCTTCTTCGCCAATCAGAGCTACCTTCATATCTTGTTGGAGGGAAAAATTAAAGTCTTCTATGAGAATTCGCAGATCGCGAGTCAACGCTAGTGTCAAATTCCTCAAAATCAGCATTCGCACACCTCCTTGGCGGGTCGCCAAAAAGAAAAAATCTGCCCGGTTACGAGCAGATACATAGCATTAGCTGATCCAGTGAAAAACCTGAACCAAGGGGCGTCAAAGTCAAGAATTTCATAATCCGTGACTGTTCATCAATCTGCTCAATATGGCGACCACAAATGGACCTCCTTAGAGGCCAACGGATGGTCTATTACCTTCCCATATTGGCTAGATGATCATCTTCGTCCTCCCTTAGTAGAACCTCTAATAATCTCATAATAACACAAAACAAACCACTATACAAGATCATACAGTTCCGGTGACAGGTCTTGAACAAAAGGTGACAGAGATGTATTATCGGGGCAAATAAGGTCAAGGTGGTGAAGGGCTCTGCTGCAGGCCACATAAAGGAGCCTGCGTTGGTAAGCCTCACCGTACTTTTGACTACTTGCTTCCGGTACGATCACCGCATCGAACTCCAGCCCTTTAGCGAGAAAGACCGGGACAATAATAACGCCAGGCTTGAACTCGGCTTTCTCGTGGCTGAGATGCGACAGCTCCAGGGTAGCATCAAGATCACGAAGGCCAGAGGCGATCTCCTGGCACTCCTGGACACTCTCACAAACGACCGCGATTGTCTCGAGGCCACGGAGCCTGTGTTCAGCAATGAGGTCGTGGAGCTTTTCTATGTGCTGTTCCTTCTCCACTCTATGAACGGACGGTTTTTTCCCTTGACGTAGCACAGTCTGTGCTGTCACTGTTCCCCCAAGGAGTCCATTACAGAAGTGGAAGATTTCTTCCGTAGAGCGGTAGCTCTTGCTTAGCTTGACCGTACTCAAACCGATATTTTCAAAAACCTCTTCTAAGCCGCCTTGAATTTGCCATACATAGGGGTCTAAGGATTGAAATGCATCTCCCACAAATGTGAATCTCGCTCTCGGGAACGTCTTGATTAGGATCTGCAACTGCATAGGCGAGTAATCTTGTACTTCATCCACCACGACATGTCGAATACCGCGTTTCACAGGGTAGCCTTCCAACTCACCCTTGAGATAGCAAAGTGGGGCAACATCTTCAAATGAAATCAATCCGTCTTCGATCGAATGCAGACTCTCAAGGGCTACTTTCGGTCTAGATACGTCTCCTGCAACGTCTTGCCACAGGTCAGACTCATTCCAAAGCTTCTGATACCAGTCTGTCGCCTGAACCACAAGGTGGCTGCTCATTGTCTCGAACGTAGGTTCTAGCTCAACTCTGACCCTGGTCACAGCCTCCCTCGCCACAGTCAACCATGACTCACCGTCAAACGAGGGCAAAGCGCTCAGTTCTTTGTGTAAGGTCCGTAGCCGTTTTTTCTTCAAAGGACGTAAAAGAAACAGCGCCCTTTGGCGAATTTTCTCCAATCGCTTTTGGACAGGTAAATAGCTGTAATTCTCTGTGAACATTTTGCGTTGTTCAGCGGCAGAGATGATTACGTTCCTACCAAATCGGATGTCTTCAAACTCACAGATCCGATCAATGATCAAGTCTACGAGGTTCCGGAGGACGCCTTGAAGAGCTGGCGATGCTTTAAAAGCTATGGACTCCAAGTGCAGCTCCCTTACTTGACCCTGCTCCTGCAAGAGATCCTCCACCGAACGCAAGTGAGTTTCTACATCCCAGTGCCAACCTAGAAAGGGCTCAGCGAAGTCCTGAAATGTCGTTTGATAGACGTTTTCTTCGCCCAGCTCAGGCAGGACATGAGATATATAGTCACTGAAAATCCGGTTAGGCGAAAAAATGACAATGTTCTGGGAGCGAATACTGTCCCGATATTTGTACAAAAGATACGCGACGCGGTGAAGGGCGACGGAGGTCTTGCCACTGCCGGCAGGGCCTTCAACTAAGAGAAGATCATCCCGATCATTGCGAATGGCTTGGTTTTGTTCTCTTTGAATGGTATTTACGATGGTACGCATCTTCTCGTCGGCATGCTGACTTAAGGCTTCTCGCAGCACTTCATCGTCAATTGTGAGTTCGTTATCGAACATATAGACGAGCTTCCGATCCTTGATCCTGTACTGCCTCTTGAGGGAAATCTCTCCGCTGTAAATCCCGCCAGGTCCCTCGTAACTGGCCTCCCCTAGCCCATAATCGTAGAACATGCTCGAAACCGGTGCTCGCCAGTCATATACCAGGGGAACATTGCCCTCTTGGTCGAACAAAGAACGAATCCCAATATATAACTTTTCTGTATCGGGCAAGCCTTCTTCGTGAAAATCGATTCGACCAAAGTAAGGAGCTTTTTCGGCAGTTTGGAGTTGTTTGAGCAGATGATGCTGAATCCCAAATGACGTGGCGCTATACCTGAGCTCCGTGATCTGCTGGGCAACATCCATCATCTTGTTGGCACTGGCCCCGCTGATTTCCTGCCATAGAGACGTGCGAATTTCTCGCATTTGCTCTCTGTAATCTAGGTCCTGCTTTGTTTGATGAGCTAATTGCTTGTCAATCTCTTCGTATATTGAATCCAACCATTGTTGCTCGAACTGAAAATCATTGTCTTGCACGGCGCACCTCCAATTTAGATCTTGCCTACGGT
>CAZAJB010000161.1:0-4358 GCA_964485345.1 uncultured Clostridiaceae bacterium | reverse complement strand
TGAACAATGACGCCATTGCCCTGAACAAGAGCATGCTTGCGTTCGCTACCCAACATGGTACTCGGTGTATGGCGATGTGGCGCAAGCATGCTCTTGTTCAGGGCAATGGCGTCATTGTTCACCATACCAAGCCAACTACTACGAAAACCCGTCAGGGTATGCCCTTCATTTTCCAAACGCTGCGCTAGGAAATAGAGAAAATCATTGATACCCGCGGAGTCTCCTCCACCCGTTAAAACGCCAAAATTCATATACTCAACCTCCACAGTCTATTTGGTCTACAACCGTTGTCAGCTACATGTTTTTCGTATCTTGGTATCGTTTTCCTTCAGCGCCTTCGAGAGTTAACCGAAAGTTATCCTCTAGACCTAAATACTAAACACTTTACGCAAAAAAGCATAGATATCGGCATGTTCAGCGATAATTTTCGCTACAGGTTTTCCATGTCCGTGACCGGACTTGCTGTCAACTCGAAGCAAGACGGGCGCTGGTCCTTGTTGCGCTTCCTGCAAAGTGGCGGTGAACTTAAAGGCATGACCTGGCACAACACGATCATCGCCGTAGGCTGTAACCACCAGGGTTGCCGGATACTCGGCGGACTTGACGTTATGCAACGGCGAATACCGATACATAAACTGAAAGTGATCAGGGTTTTCAGGATCGCCGTATTCAGGAATCCAGTATCGCCCCACCGTAAACTTATGATAGCGCAACATATCGGTGACAGGAACGATGCACAGGACGGCACCAAACAAATCAGGTCTCTGGGTCACGCAGGCCGAAACAAGCAAGCCACCATTGCTACGCCCCTCGATCGCCAATCGTTCCCTTCTGGTGTAGTTCTTGGCGATCAGCCATTCGGCGGCGCTGATAAAGTCGTCAAACACATTTTGTTTTTTCTCCAGCATGCCGGCACGGTGCCATTCGTCTCCGTACTCGCTTCCGCCCCGCAGATTAGCCACGGCATAGACCCCGCCAAGCTCCAACCACAGAATGCGAGAAGCGGAAAAAGAAGGGGTAACGGCAATGTTAAACCCGCCGTATCCGTAGAGTAAGCAAGGGTTGTTGCCATCAAGCTTGAGACCCTTACGGTGCACAAGATACATCGAGACCTGCGTTCCGTCTTTGGACGGATAAAACACCTGGGAGGTCTCAAATCCGTCGGGATCAAACTTCAGTTCTTGCCCTCCGAAGGGGCTTAACTCCCCTGTCTCGAGGTCATAACGAAGATTCACTGATGGGTACAAGAAGGAGGCGAAGGCAAGGAAGAATTCTGTCTGCCCCTGTTTTCCGGACATGTCCTCGATGAAACCCATCGTCGGTAGAGAAACCTCTTGCACAAGTTCGCCGCTCCGCTCATAGATGCGGAGACTCGAATGGGCATTCTGCATGAGCGAAAGCACAAAGGTCCCATCGAGGTAGCGCCCCCGGGAGATGACATCATCTTGCTCAGCGATGATCTCCACCCAGTTTCGCCTGGCTGGATTCTCCACATCAATGGCAACAATGCGCCCCCGAGAGGCATTGAGATCGGTAAAGAAGTAGAAGAGAGATCCCTCGTTGCCCAGGAACTCGTAGGAGGCTTCGCCAGGTTCGAACAAGCGAACAAAAGACTCCCCTCCGCCTAGTTTTTGGTAGTAAAGACCATTGCGGGCCTCCGTACCGCGGCTGACACGGATCAAGAGATAGTCTTGATCCGCACTCAAAAAGGGAGCGAATCCCAGTTCCTTCTCCGCAGGCAGTTCAAAAACTAAACGATCGTCCTCCTGCGATGTACCAAGTTGATGCCAATATACCTGGCTAAAGTTCACTTCATCCTCTGGTGCCACACTGCCCGGCGCCGGATAGCGCTGATAGTAAAAGCCTTCATCATGCAGCCAAGCCATACTCGTAAACCTGCACCACTGGATGACTTCGTCTAGGTTTTGTTCTTTCTCCAAGTCCCGAATATGAATCTCTTGCCGGTCACTACCACTCGCTGAGACAGTATACGCTACATATCTTGCCCCGTCATCAAGACTGTAATTACTCATGGCGATGGTCCCGTCGGTGCTCCACAAGTTCGGATCTAAAACGACCTCTGCCTCACCATCTAATCCATTCTGACGGTAAAGCACTGGCTGGTTTTGCAGTCCACTATTCTTCTGGTAGAAATACCAAGGGCCAACCTTCCTGGGTATAAAAGCACGGGGATAGTCCCACAGTTCGGTTAGGCGTGCTTGGAGTTCAAGGCGAGGATCAACCCCTGCAAAGAACTGCTCCAAAGCTTCATGCTGTTGGCCCACCCAGGTTTCTACCTCTGAATCGTTTCCTTCGAGCCACCTATAGGGATCGGCCACTCGTGTTCCGTGAAAATTGTCTACTGTGCTGTCCTTCCTCGTCTTCATACCTTCGCTCCTTTACTATCACTCGCTCTTAGTTTCGCCTCGGGCGCCTTGTACCCTCCTTCTTGCCCACAAGTAACAACTCGCACCCAGGCGTTTGCGGCAAAAAACCCACAGTAGCGTGTGGGCTCCCTTTTAAGCTATAATACCGAGTATCCTCGTTTGTCCTAGTTCAGCTTTGATCGCCTCTAAATGTAGACCCCTCATGGTTGCACCCTTGGGGATCGTCATCACCCGCCCTGCAGTACGTAGCATGGCCGGGTTGACAATGTTGGCAAAACCGAGATCTTGCATAACCCCAATCAACTCAGGATGTTCTTGCACAAGTTCGTAGACTGTCTTGCGCAGATCAATGATCTTGCTCATAATCTCCTCCCCTCGTCTGCGTACCTTCTCTATCCTGCCAAGCGGTCATCCACCGTGACCACACGGTTCTTGCCGCTAGCCTTGGCTTCGTACAGCGCCATATCTGCGCGACTATAATAGTCTCGATCTCCTTCTGTACCCCGGAGGGCTGCCACACCGAAACTCACAGTAATGGGCAGCGGGGTCTGGTCCACGATAAACTCATGCTTCTCCACAATCCTTCGTAGCCGCTCAGCTAGAATCATGGCTTCTTCTAGAGACGTCTGCGGCGTCAAAATCACAAACTCTTCTCCCCCGAGACGGACAATCGTGGTACCACCGGGCATTTCCCCTTGAAGTACGTCTGCAAAGTCCTTCAACAGCTTATCGCCGGCCGGATGTCCAAAGGTATCATTCACTCTTTTGAAATCATCGATATCACACATGATCAGGCAAGACTTGGTTTGATTATCGTTCACAAGTGTAACTTCCCTCGCCACCAACTCATCCAAGAACCTCCGGTTCGGAAGGCCGGTAAGGGAGTCGTGGTAGGCCATCTGCGTTAAGCGAGCCTGCTGCTTGGCAATAATCTTTTCTTGCAGCTTCGTTCTGCGAAAGTTGTACCAGTTGATGACAGAAAGTGCAAACCCCATGGCATGAGCCGTCGTGCCATTGACTAACGTGGAACTGAGGACGGTCTCGGACACGATGCCGGATAATGAGAACACAACGCAAAAAACCAAGCAGGAAAAACCGAAAACAACCAGCCCTTTTGTGGGGGGAAGGTAGTAAAATGTGCCAACAATTGCGGCACTAAGCACGAAAGGTGTAATGCTAGCCATCACCAGATGGTCAAGAAGAGTGATTATAAGCCCCGCCGCAATAACAAAGGATACCACAGCATACACCAACACCGTTTGCATCTGGCGGCTCGCCTTTTTCTTGGTGACGATCCGAGCGAACAACCAAAACCCGAGGGATAATAAACCCACAAGAGAATCGGTCTTGATGATCCATTCACGCCAGAGCGTCTCTATGGCCCCAGCGGGTTCGTCCTGAAGCCAAAAACCCAGAACAGCCAGGAACATACCCCCAGCCATAACTGGGGCAGTCCGAAGAATGCGTTGCACGGTAGCGGAAACTGCATCTTCGGTGACTTCACGATCTATCGCGCGCTGCAATGATAGATTTCTCCGCAAGAGCCGCAATCTCCATATGAAGCCCTTCATCGAACTCACCCCCCTAGGTTCCCAATTTCGTGCTATCTCTTTATTCGCACTATCCCAGAATAATCCTGCACAGCAAAACAGGCCTAGTCGTTTCTTAACGACCAAGCCTGTTATCCTGTGGCACTCTAGCTTGGCTAGAGTTTACCATACCTCCTGAAGATCATCTTGATCATCCCCCCTTCGCAAGTAATCATCAATTGTGGGTCCCACTGATCCTATTCTATCATCGAAACGAAGCAGTGCATCTAAAGATTGATTGGGATTTATTCTTTCCTACTGGCACTGATGATCTTGCGAATGCTATCATAGCTCAAGTGGTAATGCTCCATCAGGGAGTGGATGCTTTCACCCTTGACCGCTTTACGGACAATCTCTCGATTGCGTTCGTGGATTTGATTGC
>CAZAJB010000160.1:1271-4359 GCA_964485345.1 uncultured Clostridiaceae bacterium | reverse complement strand
TATGCCCAATCCTAGTAGTAATCACAAAGCGGGGGTACCAGAGCGTTCGATCTCCTGACACGATTATCTTAACCATCTAGATGTTACGGTACAACGGAGCCATGGCAACACCGAATCAGGCATGTTGGGCGATGGTCAAGCTTTGGGGTGAACTGCGGTGGCGCGAGTAAAAAACACTACCGTTTACAACATCACAACTTATCCAAAATAGAATGAGGAGCGACATCCAGCATCAAGATGATATTCGACCCTTCGTATTTCCACAGAACTCGAATATTCATGTTTACACTACACTCAAAAAGACCATCGAAACCTTGAACCTTTTTAGTTCGTAACGAAGGGTGAAAGGGGTTTCCCATTAATAGCTCAAGTTTTTTTGCTACCATCTTTTGTTCCAGAGTCGTCAACCGTCTGAGGTTCTTCTCGAAAGATTTAGTTGGCTTTAGGCTAAACCTCATCACGATCAATCCCCATGTCTTTAAACATTTTGTCTACGCTGTCATAGGCCTTCAGCTTATATGCTGCAGTATCTGCCTCTTTGACTAACTTGGCGATTCGTTCAATCTTAGCTTTAGGATATACCACCACCGGGCAAAGAAATATCCCCCCCTCTTTTTCAATTACTTCAAATTTATCGCCTTCCACTGCACCGATCTTCCGGATGATCTCTGCCGGTATGGTGATTTGGGAACGGGAGCGCAACTCAACTAACATTCCACATTCTCCTTTCGTATATTCGTACTTTCCGATTATATGATATTGCGAAATAACAAAATTGTCAATGCCGATATCCCCCAGTAAGGTTCAAACGAAATCGATGGAAGAGGTGAACCACACATAATGAGCCTGATTTCATGTTGAGAAAGAGAATGTGTCTTGCGTAGGAGGATCTTGGGTTGCTTCTAGCAAACCCATCGGCTCGGCAGACATGCAGGGCGTAGCACAAAAAACGCCGAACCCTGAGGCCGGCGGTGGAGTTTGTTAGATGTTTGCCCATCAATGTCCAAGTATTCAATTAGTGCAGCTTGCAGGATCTTCGAGCAGTTCACGCCCTGCTCCTCAGCGATGTCTTGTTCAGCCATGCTGGACCTGGCGTCTTCAAAATCGGAGCCTACACTAATACACCCAGGAAGATCAGGGAAATACCTATTTTGGGAACAGCCTCCACAAGCAATGAATATGTTGTACCATTACAATCCTGGGAGAAATCAGTGTGCCTCTCTTCGCTTGGTTTGGGATTTTAGGTCTGCTGCTACTTTATGCGGTTGGTATCGTCATGTTTTTAGCTAAACAAAAAAACAGGGTTCATCTCCGCCGTTACCATCCCTTGCTAGGCAATGCAGGGGCTATATCTCTTGCTGTCCATGCTGTCTGGGCCAACGTTTTGCACCTGGGTCACTCTCATCCCCTGATGGGATTGATTGGACTCCTAGCCATTGCTGGAGTTTATTTTGGGTACTATGCAATTTCAAGGGCTAAAAGGACAAAGGAGAAAAAGTGGCGCCAAATTCACTGGCAAGCGGAACTAGGTTCGCTAATTATCGCCACTGCTCATGCTTTCTGGTTTACTTCTAGAATCTTGGGAAGCTGATACCTAACCCCCGCAGTTTTCTTTGGTCGGGGGTCGCACCTTTCAGGAGCGGCCCGGGGGGACGACCTGGACATGTCTGTCACGAGCTACGATATGGCCCCAATAACCAGCGATGCGCGCAAGGGGCAAACAATACGCGAGGCGGGACTACAGATGAAAAAGAGGCCCCATTTCCCAAGGCCGCTCACCACCACATATCGTCTTTCTGTTCATGGCTAAGGCCTGAGTCGATGGCAGGATCCATCTTAGTCTAAGGACATGTCAATTACGCTATTCCTTGGAGGCAGCAGCCTCATCGACAGCAAAGACGAGCTGGGCTTCTTGGTAGCTCTCGATGGTCCCTATATCATGCCATTGTCCTTCAAACTGAAAGGCGAAGACAGGCTTATATTTGATCAACCAGGGAATGAAGTGACCTGGTGCATCGGGGTTGTTTCCTTCTTGCAGGTATTGTTTGATTAAGGGCAGTGTTTCTCGTTTATAGATGTAGAGTGCCGGGACACCCCAATTGGATTTTGGTTCTTGTGGTTTTTCTTCAAAGGATAGGATTTTTGCTGAAGGGTCGATTTCAACGATGCCGACTCTTCTTGCCAAGCCGATGTCGGTTATTTCGTAGGCCGTGATTACATCTGCGTTTTTCTCTTGGAAGAACTGTTCCAAGTCAAAGAGCTCAAAGTCAAAAAGGTTATCGCCAGCTAGGATCATGAGGTCATCCGAGAGATCAACTTGATCGATGACATATTGAATGTCACCAATGGCGCCAAGGCGATTGTCGTTTGATGTGGTACCATCGTCAATGACAGTAAGGGGCTTAGTGTAAGTGTATTGCCCTACCCATTCTTCAAAGGCTTGGGCAAATTTGGAGTTGGTTACAACGTAGACATGGTCGATCTTGTCAATGAGGCTGATCTTGTCCAAAAGCCGTTCGAGAATGGATTTCCCCGCTACCTCTAATAAAGGTTTGGGTGTATCTTTGGTTAACGGATAAAGACGGGTGGCATAACCCGCTGCCAAGATAAGGCATTTCATTGTTGTGCTCCTCTCAATACTTGTTCTAGTACATCACGGGCATGGTTCGGTACTAATGTTCACTTCGCCGTTTGTTAACAAAGCCCTCCCCTTCTGCCAGCTTCGAAGGCTATCCATGTGGCAGCGACTAACACCGTAGCATCCTATCATCCCTCCAGTAGAGTTGTTTCCCTTCAGGGATGTTGGCAGGGCTTTGCACTTGATGCAAGGCTAGTCTGTTTCTCCTACTTCGCAGGATTGTCCATTCTTGGCTTTGCAGGTACTGACTACGGTCATTTGAGATCGATGGCCACCCACCTAACTCTGGATAGAACCGACCTGTTTCAATCCAAATAGCATTGCGAACGATTCGCTGCCCAAGATCTAAGATTTCTTCAGCATATATTGCGTTCCTCGCCCCGCGCCTATTCTAACAACTTTATTTTTCTCCACAAGACTTTTAAGGGCTTCGCCAGCCGGAAAAGCAGA
>CAZAJB010000160.1:0-1171 GCA_964485345.1 uncultured Clostridiaceae bacterium | reverse complement strand
GATACACCAGCGAAAATGTCTGTCAGTGTAAGCCCCTTTACCAACCCACCCAAGGAAATGAATTCCATACGGTTATCAAAAATATTAATGATAATGCTGCCCGAATAATCGTAATCTCTATGCACTACGGCATTTAGCAAAGCTTCGCGTAGAGCTTCTAGAGGATAATCGGGATGATCAATCCGTCTCAATCCATCATAGGTAGACCGCAAATTATTGTTAAGCTGTAAAAATTCATAAGCATCATCAATCTGCTTAAGAATAGAACCAGAAAATTCCCTGCGAGTTTTGAAGTTTGTCTTGCCTGTTCCCTCATAAACGGCACAGCGAACGATATGCCCGCATTGATCGGACAAAAGTAGTCCAGCATTTGTAAAATAACCATCATCGTCTACGAAACCTAATGTGCGCTGCTTACTCTCCCTGAAAGGGATTTCTCGATCTGAGAAGTATTTTGCGCCATAGACAAAGGTCAGTTCTTGGTTCAGAGACCGCATTTTGTCGAAAACAGATCCATCACTTTCCTTAATCATCTGCCGAATTGCTTCATCCGTAGCGGGAATAGAGGATACTCCGTGACGGACAAAGACACCGGAAGGCTTTAAACCTTTGTCCGAAACATGATAGGGCCGCTTTAGACCACGGGATACTATAACGCGAATGAGTTCTCTTCCTTCATCCTTAAAGCTCTCGATGGTCGTATAGGGAGCAAGGTCGGGCTTAATTCCATCACGGATCATATTGCCGATTCTCTCCATTTCCCTTTCGGGGTTATCAACACCGATAACCCTGCCATCTTTGGCAACGCCAACGTAAATTTCGCCACCCTCAGTATTGGCTAAGGCGACAATTTCTTTCTTAAAGTCCGCGTTGATGATCTCTTTCAACTCAGTTCTTTGATCCTCTGCGTATTTCATAAAGCACCTCGCGCTCTTCGCTTCGTAATTACCTCCATTATCTGCATTATCTCCATGGTATCACTATATTATTCAAGATTCAAGCTGAGTCAACAAAAAACCAGGGTTGGCAGCGGGGTTGTTTATTTCGCAGCAATGGATCCACCTCACTAATAGCTTCAGTCCCAAACAATCGTGCTCCACACTAGACAATCCGCTTGCCTTGTGAATTGCTCTCGGGACACGTTAGGGCTTGTCTGAGTTGACTTAACCGA
>CAZAJB010000159.1:0-4436 GCA_964485345.1 uncultured Clostridiaceae bacterium | reverse complement strand
GTGAATATACCGGTGCGGCGGAGCCGCGCGTCCGGTGGCGACTGAGCCACCAGCCCGGACCCCACTGAGCCGCTTGCTTTTGTTTGCTTAGATGCTTGCCAGCCCTTCGCAAGGTGACCCAGAATCACTGACAAACTGCCTGGTTCTGTGTACCATGACCCAAATGGAAATTGATTGGATGCAGTTGGCGAACTAAGACATCGGTTGCGCGCCAAAGTTCAAGAGCAAACCGCAGGAAGGAAGCGTAGAAATGGCAGGGAATAGCAGTTTGCTCAGCGAATAATGTAGAGTGGGGAACATATGCAAGCACCTTACGAACTTGGGTAAGGAGGAAGGGGCGAGTTCATTGCCACTGAAAAAGGTGTATATGGAAAACTTCACCGTATTTGAAACGGTCGAGATGGACTTTTGTGATGGCTTAAATGTTTTCATTGGCGACAACGGAACAGGGAAGACTCATGTCATGAAACTACTCTATGCCGCGTGCCAGGCAGCTCAGGTGAAATCAACGGCAGTGGATTTTCCTCAGAAGATTGTTAGGGTATTTCGCCCTAGCGAGTTTAATATTGGACGTCTCGTAAGCAGAAAAGTAGGCAACAGTATTTCTAAGATTCGTATTGAATCTGACACGACTGCTTTACAGGCGTCGTTTGATAGGCGAACGAAACGTTGGGACGCAGAGGTCACCGGTATGCAGGCATGGGAGAGGCAGCATGAAGATTTGAGAAGTACCTTCATTCCAGCTAAGGAGATACTCTCTAACGCTCGGAATTTAGTTCAGGCCATAGATAAAGGAAATGTGGACTTTGATGATACCTATAAAGATATTATCTCCGCAGCTAGTGTTGATGTGAGCCGGGGGCCTGATACCGATCGAAAGAAGAGGTATTTAGGACGATTACAAGGGATAACCCATGGAAGGGTCAGATTCGAGAATGAAGAGTTCTACATGTTACCTACTGGCCAGTCCCAATCAAAGCTTGAATTCCACTTGGTTGCTGAAGGACTACGTAAAATCGCCTTGTTGTGGCAGCTAATCAAGAACGGTACCCTAGAACAAGGCGCTATCTTGTTCTGGGATGAGCCAGATGCAAACATTAATCCGCGCCATATACCTGATATAGTTGATCTACTCCTAGAGCTCCAACGTGATGGGGTTCAGATTTTCGTTGCAACGCATGACTACTTTTTCGCCAAGTATCTTGAAGCAAGGATAAATAAGAGCGACGAAATCAAATATCATGCCTTGTATAAGTCGGGCAATAGCGTTCGATATGAGTGGGCAAAGGAATTTGCGTTGCTGGAGAACAATGAAATCTTGAAGCAGTCCATTAACTTGTATAAAGAGGAAGTCAGGAAGGTGATGGAATGAGCGTCACCATTAGCGAATCCGAAATGCTCTTTGGCGAATACGAAGAATCTAGGGTGTTTTGGGTGGAAAAATCAGAAGTATACAAATCGCTGGGGGACGGCGTTTGTACGATTGAGTTCGTCCTTTATAATGACAAAGACGAAATATTAATGATAGAAGCAAAATCGAGTGCCCCGAACCCGAATAATCAAGGTGACTTTGATGCTTATATCGAGGATATTTATGCGAAATTCTCACACTCCATAGACTTGTTCTTCGCGGTCGTCTTAGGGCGCTTGGAGGATCGAGTGAGCGAGATGCCTGAAATTTTCGGAATGGCGGATTATTCCAGAACAAGGATCAAGCTACTCTTGGTGATTAGAGGTCATGAGATTGAGTGGCTCTCCCCTATTGCCGAGGCTTTGTCCAAGAGGCTTATCCGGCAGAGAAAAACTTGGAGGTTAGAAATTGCCGTCATGAATGACGAATTGGCAGAGAAATATGGCCTGCTGTGTTCTGACACAGAGAATCTGTCTGCAGCAACACTGGATTTGAGCTGACAAAAGCGAGCTAAAGGCTGGAATGGCTTTGATCGGGTCGTCTCTCTGAGCCGCCCCTGAAAGGGTAGCCCCTTTTTATGTTAATTGAGTGAAATCCTTCTAAACCAGTCTAATCTAAAGATCCACCTAGCTTTATGACTCTTTCCGATAACTCTAGGATGAGATATCAGAATATTGGGAATTGCAGGGGGAATATCCGAAGGCATGGCGAATTGCGAGGGTGAGGAACGAAAGGGAGAGAGAAAGTAATGGTTCAAAAACCGCGGGTTTGGTATCCAGGTGCCATCTATCGTATTATGTGCAGAGGAAATCATCACCACGAGATCTTAAGAGATGATGAGGATCGACAAGTATATCTAGAAAATCTGTTATGGGCGAAAGGAAACCCTAACCATGATGCAACTGGACGGCAAAATCAAACTATTGCCAGGTGGGTTTGTGTCGCAAGCATGAGGAGTTAAGCCAGCCTCCAAGTGCATTGCCCCTAGCAGGGCAGTGGCATCACTTCGGGCAAGCCCCCGCTGGGATGGCAAGCACGGTGAAGAGCGTATAAGACCATTTGGGATCTGGTCATCCACTATTTGTAGGCCATAATGATCAGCTGAAACGTTTGCGGGAGAACGGGCCTGAAAGGAAGAGTTTGAGGTCACTACCTTTGTGGTGCTCACCTCCCCCGAGATCGTGGCTCAATTTCGAGCGAGACGGTGGCTCAACGGACTGCGGAATGCCGACAAGGATCGTTCCGAAGGTCTGGCCCATCAGAAGTTGGCATGGATAAGCAGGCCTGTGCAAACCTAGTAAATGCAGATTATGAAGTAGATTCGCGGGTGCTTCGCGGATCAAAGCCGTTATCTTTTTAAGCACGGTAATACGGTAATCTTGACACCATATACGGCACCATCGTATGATGGAAATGAAAGTCCGGAGGGGTTGGATTGTGTCCAAATGCAACGTTCTTTCCGTTTGAATTATCTGAATTGTAGTGCAGAAGTGTTGCATTCACGTCTCGACAATGATCGGGCCCGCCCGCCGAGATCGTCGGTCGACCCCGCAAGCGGTCGGCCCCCCATAATATGGTAAAGCTAGTAAGCGAGTATCTTTATCTGCTTGGCAGCGCTAGGGTATGAGAGACTAGAATGATCTCATTTTCCAGGGTAGCGAAAAACAGCATCGTATGTATAAAATAGTCAGAATGGTGCGCTTTATATTCCTGTCCATACAGACTGCAAAGCATCACTTTAACATCTCATGATCTAGTTGTTTTTTCCCGAACTGCATAGTCGGCACCTATAGTCTCAGATTATCTAGTCTGAGTTTTTTTATTGTTTTCTTTTGGACAAGCCTCCCGTAAAATCAATCGCAAGTACGGAAAAGGAGCTTGTATCATGCAGATTACCTGTGATCCAAAGAGCTCTATAGCTCAGTATGCTGAGCAGGGAAAGGAGTTCGATTCTCCAGAGTAGGGCGTTGCCAGGATAGACGATGTCGAAGCGAAACAGTGCACAAACATGGCTTTTATGAGCGGAATTGCTTTGACGGTAGGACAAGATCATTTTAGGCCAAAATGGCTCAGGCCCTATTTAGCGATTCTAAGTTCATGCAAGAGGAATGGGAGACATCATTTTTGAATGCTTTTTAGGAACAAATGGAAACTTGCTCGCTACCCGGAGTATTAAGCGTTTATAGATAGGATAGACTAAGTGACATAGTCTTATGATGTGATAACTTAGTGTTTCTATTTATTAACGAGAGGATTGGAGTGGATATGGAAATAGAATTGATGAATCTGAGTACCTTACTGTTATATCCGGTATTCTTAACGATCATGTTTATCCTTACGCTCATTTTTATTCCACGGCATCAGTATAAACAATACTTAGTGTACGGATTTTTGATTGGCGGATTAGGCGATGCGGTAGTTGTGACGATTATGCAGAATCTTTTAGGAGTAATGTGGTTTAAAAACCAGGGGTTGTTCTCTGTAATGGGGCATCATGCGCTTTCTCCGCCGAGTTGGACGGTAACTTTCATGTTATTCCTTTACTTTTTGCCGAAAAGGCGCAGTTTTTTATATCCATATATTCTCACCTGGAGTTTGTATAGCGTGGGATATTCTTATGTGGTGCGGAATGCGGAGCTATATGATTTTAGACCATGGCTGATGCCCTATGTAGGTTGTTTCATCTTTTTAGGATGGTGGGGCTTCGCAGCATGGCTATTCCAGAAAACCTCCTCCTTGGTGAATGAGGAAGATAATAAGAAAGCCTGATCAGAAGTGTGGTGAGCCATAGCTCAATAGTGGTGGGATGGACAACAGTGGAGCGCGTTGGCTATCGTCACGGATCTGACCAAACAACAGTTGTCATGGGTGGTAACAAGATCAATGTAGAACGCACAAGGGTTAGAACTGCGGATGGTAGCGGAGAGTTACCACTTCCTAGCTTAGGGCAGTTTCAATCAGAAGATCCTCTCAGAGCAAGCCAATATCTCAAAAGACTTAACCATGGCCTATAGAGAGTTTGAAT
>CAZAJB010000158.1:0-4472 GCA_964485345.1 uncultured Clostridiaceae bacterium | reverse complement strand
GTGACAATTGTCTTAATGACAACTGAACGTTTAGCCTGATCCGCTTCGAGCTTGGAGAGGAGGAAGTCAGCGAGCAAGACTCCCACTTGATTTCCATTCAGGAGGATCCACCCCCCATTGTGATGCACCGCCACCCCCATGCGATCCGCATCTGGATCTGTAGCAATGATCAGATCGCAGGGATCTACTTTCGCCTGAGCGAAAGCCAGATTAAAGGACTCCGGGTCCTCTGGATTAGGATAACGGACCGTTGGGAAACCACCATCAGGCGCCATTTGCTCCTCTACCGTGGATACCTTAGAAAAACCCGCCATCTGCAGAATTTCGGGAACAAAACGTCC
Source organism: uncultured Clostridiaceae bacterium (assembly GCA_964485345.1). GTDB lineage: Bacteria > Bacillota > Limnochordia > Darwinibacteriales > Darwinibacteriaceae > UBA5420. The sequence goes on along the minus strand of CAZAJB010000158.1, from coordinate 4,131 downwards.
ACCTGTACCGTGGAGGGGCGTGTACAAGACACGTAACTTCTTTGTGCCATCGACTGCAGGGGCGATATCCAGTAGACGAGCATAATAAGACTCGATAACATCCTCCCCGATCCAATGCCAGAGGGGATTCTTCTGAGCCTGATTATCAACTAGCACGCTCTCGAGGCCCAAATTCGCCATTTCAGTGCTAATACTCAGGGCCTCTTCCGTCAACATTTGATTGCCATGTTCATTATAGGCCTTGTATCCATTGTACTCCCGTGGATTGTGGCTAGCTGTAATCACAATCCCGGCTGAAGCCCCATAATGGCGCACTGCATAGGATAGCAAAGGCGTAGGTGCAACCGCAGGAAAGAGATAGACTGCGATCTGGTTGGCCACCAATACACTGGCAGCAGCCTCAGTAAACTCCCTGGACATATGGCGTGAATCATGGGCAATGGCCACTCCACCTGTCTTTCCTTGGGCTCTTAAGTGATTGGCTAAGGCCTGCGTAACCAGGCGTACTGTGTAGATATTCATCCGGTTCGAACCCGCCCCAACTCTGCCCCGGAGTCCTCCGGTTCCAAACCCTAGCCACTTAAAGAAGCGATCCTCGATTTCTGCTTGATTATGGGCTAATTCCCGGAGTTCATTCTTAGTTTCTTTATCGATCAATGGATCCTGAAGCCACAGGTCATAGCGCATCCTTGCTTCCATATCTATGCCCTCCCTCGCACTCGGTTGATGAACACGAAGTGTTCGTCAGTAGAACATTCTAGATACTGTTTGGCTTCCCTGCTTTATTCTTACCTTGCCTCGACATTCTAATTTCTGCTGTAATCCAGAGTAGCACGGGCAGTATCACTTTCATGAGAAGGTCAGCTGGACTTGCGACCTTGGTTGCGTTTTCTTCGATACCCATAATGGTCTGCACAAACCATTGCGACCCGGGAATGACGCCAAGGGCCAGGGGCGTAACCAAGAAGCGATAATTGTCAAAGCCCAAGGCATGGGCTAGAGCTTTGCTCGCGGCGAGCACACAGACTGCGATTTTCAAGAATCCGCCAATGGCAAAGGTAATGCCTACAACGAGTTCCATGCGAGTTAGAAAGGAGGCTAAGTCGATGCGGGCGGTCGCCATAAAGATGGGAAAATAACTGGTCACATATTTCTCGGTTCCCAGGACGGACAAGCTCACGGAAGCCATAACCATGAGGAAGAGGGAGGCAATGAAAAAGCCTGAGAGAAGAACCTTATAGGAGGACTTCTTTTCAGTCAAAGCATCAAGAATCCAAAACAGAAGCACTGTTTCTAGGATCGGGAAATCCAAAACCTGCAAGGCTCCGAGTAAGACCGGTTCAAAACCATCATACATCACGGGCAAAAACTCCCCGAAAGACACCTCACTCCACATTAAGGCGAGTGTTGCTAACAAGATGGAAACCACAACTATGATCATCACAGAACTCCATCTTGCTAGCACTTCCGTTCCATACTTCACTGCCCATAAAACCAAGGTAGCAAAGCCTGCGGCCACCACCACCTGGGGGGTTTGTGTCAGGGATGTAGTTTGCACAAACTCCGTTAGGTCCCCAATGACAAGACAGGCAAGGTGCCAAGCATAAAGGCTGTATCCTAGGGCCACTACCCGCGAAGGCCATTTACCAAAAAGCTCGGTGAGAGCCTGACTGAGCGTTCGTCCATACATGAGACTATGTAGGCGGGCATAGAGGATAATCAGAGGAAGGGCGATGACGATGGCCAGAAGGAAGGATAGCCAAAGATCACGACCCGCTCGCCCGGCAACTCCATAGATAAAGGAGTTGCCGATCAGAAAAAGAGCAACCAGGGCAATGCCCTGCCTATCGGGAACAGATTCTTTCATCGTTAGGAACCGCCTCCTTGCCACAGTTTCATCAACATTTCCCACACAAATCCGAAGGGTGTTGGTACAGGCAAATCAGGTATTAAGTAGATCAGTACCGCTAAGGTCGTAACCCCTCCAAGGAGGACCACGTAGACCGAGACTTTCTTCCAAGCGCGCTGGGGCCAAAGATACAGTTCTATCCCACCTATGAGCATGAAGCCTAAAATGATGACTCCTACCATATCACGGTCTCACAATCAGGGAGTCACGGCGGAGCCCAGTGAACGTTATGCGGCACTTTACTTCTGTCTCAATAGGGAGGTTGGGAAAGACCGCATCCCAGTTTTCACTTCTGGACCGCCACATGTCGGGGTGCTTTTGCATAAGCATTCTTCCAAAGCCAAGGACATCGGCATTATGCTCTTTTTGTACCTCCGAGAAGAAGTCCTGAATCCTCCTGGCGAAGGTATGGCTGAGTTGTTCTTCCATACTTCGGATCAAAGAGTCCTCTAGGGTTATGGTGGTATCTCCCAGCTCCGTTAGGCCTAATTGTAACGTCAACCGTATCTTCATACTCACACGCTCACCGTCTACAACAGGTTTTATCTCCACCTGATTCCCTCGAAATTGATAGGTGACAGGATGGATCATTTCTTCTACTCTGGTGTCCATAACAAAATACCCCTGCTGCTTAAGACCTCTTAAGAGACTGAGGATCTGTGTTTCATCTCCATCAAGCCAGCCAATCATCTCGTCTCGTTTGAAAACTGCTGTACCTTCTACAACGGGTACCAGATCGCCAGCTTCGTTTACAAGCCGCACAGTTGGAAGGGTTGCTGCCATCCCTTGTGTGGCTAGATCACCTGTAAACTGCCAGATTTGCGTAGGTATATAGGTGGAAATCATGTTCGACAAGCGCACGAGGCTTATCAAATGCTGGCTGACAGCATCAAGCAAGGGAGGTTTACTCTTGAGCACTTCCTCCACCTTACAGTCCTGCGTGACGAACATATACATCGTACTTCTCATCTCTGGGGTCCGCACGATGTATCCAAGCACCGCAAGCATGCCCTGGCGCGCGACTTCCTCAGAAACCAGGAAGACTTGGGCGTGGGGCCAAAAAACCTCCATTCCAGAGGGACTAAGCATGGCCCGGATGGCGCCGGAGAGATTGGCTGCCTGTGTTGTCAAGACGACAGGTTCGAACGCGGCCTCTTGGCCAGTCCCAGTTGACCTTGCCATTTCAGTCACCACAATGACATCAGGCCGAGTGGCATCAACACCGCCTCCTAGCACAAAGTCGAGAAGTTCAATCTCCGTGTAGTCCCAGCAGCCCGCAAGAGACAAGGCTAGGGCCAGAACTAGAATCAGTTTTAGCGTTAGAGTTTTCATGAGTTCCTGCTCCTTGATTTGCGCGGCATGCGTTCTCGGTTCTTGGCAGAAAGTTGGCGTGGACGCATAATCATCCGCCGCCAGGGTGCCCTGAGGACTGTATCTTTTGTTCCCTGCGCAGACAGACTTATAAAGGACGATAGATAAGGGACTCCGAAAGACTTCATCGCAGCTAGTTGGATCATAATTGCCATTATCCCTAAGAGAAATCCATACAAACCAAGAACGGCGGAGGCTAACACAAGAAAGAGCCGAATGAGGGCTGCTGCGTCATTAAGCTGTGCCACAACAAAGCCAGCGACCGCGGTGACGCCCACCACAATGATCATGGGTGCACTAACTAAGCTCGCGCCAACCGCTGCATCTCCTAAGACGATGGCCCCCACAATGCTGATGGCCTGACCCACGGGTCTAGGTAAACGTACACCACCTTCACGGAGAACTTCGAAAACGAACCCCATCACAATGACTTCCACCATGGCTGGAAAAGGTACGTTCTTACGGGCTGCTCCAATGGAGATGGCCAGGCTCATGGGTATTAATTGTGTCTCGTGGGTAACTAGGGCTAAGTACAATCCTGGTGTGCAAGTGGTCAAGAAAAAGCTAGCATAACGGACAATACGGTGGAAGGTTGCCGCCAGCCAGTGATGATAGTAATCTTCATTCGCCTGAAACGCCTCTACGAACAAGTAAGGCATGGTCAAAGCAAAGGGAGTCCCGTCTACGAGGACGGCTACTCTTCCTTCCAGGATTTTGGCTGCCACTTTGTCAGGCCTTTCGGTATGTCCAATTGTGGGCAGAAGCGAGTTGGGAGAATCGCGAATCAGCTCTTCGATGTATCCGGATTCTAGGATTGCATCGATATCGATGTTCTCAATCCTTTGGCAAAC
>CAZAJB010000157.1:0-4516 GCA_964485345.1 uncultured Clostridiaceae bacterium | reverse complement strand
GGCGCGAGTGGTAGAGGCGGTACCAATTCCTGTGACTGCGAAAATACGTCTGGGATGGGACCAAGACAGCATCAATTGCCTTGAAATTTCGAGGCGTTTGCGTGATGTAGGCGTGCATTGGATTACGATTCATGGGCGCACCCGGGAACAGTTCTATGCTGGTGATGCTAACTGGGACTGGATTGCTAAAGTGAAGGCAGCAAATGGACCCGCCTACCCTATTGTGGGCAATGGCGATGTCTCATCCCCCCATTCGGCGCGAGACTTACTTGACCAAACAAACTGCGATCATGTGGCGATTGGTCGAGGGGCTCGGGGGAATCCGTGGCTTTTCCGGCAAGTGAAAGCCTACTTGGAAGAGGGTGTAATCTTGCCAGATCCAAGTCTGGACGAACGTATCGCCTTAGCCCTACGCCATCTGCAGATGAAGGTGGAATACGATGGAGAACGCAGGGCCGTCCGCGAGATGCGACCCCATCTGGCTTGGTATCTGAAGGGAGTCCCGCGTTCCGCTGAAGCCAGGCATATGATCAACACGACAACGACTGCAAGTGGCATGGAGACGATACTGAAAGATTTGTTGTAGGTTTTTCTTCACCATGCTATAATGAGTGTGAACAGAATGTGCACAAGCACAATGGCGGTGATGGAGTGGCTGGCTTTTTTCGCGTCGGTGATAAGCTGTTAAATCGCGTGAAACTCGATCGAACTGTGGATCGCATTTTTCAACTGAGAGTATCCGGGCTATCACAGCAGGAGGTAGCTAACAGGATTGGGTGCGATCGTTCGTTCGTTTCGCGCCTGGAGAGCCTAGCTGAAGTGCGCAAAGGCGGCAGCGTGGCCATTATTGGTTTTCCCTTGGCCAACACAGCGGAGCTGACGAGTGTCTGTCAAGAGTTGGGGGTAGAGTATTCGCTTTTGATGACCGATGCGGAGCGGTGGGCGATGATCGAATCCCACGATGGAAAGACGCTCCTGAACTGGCTTATGCAGCTCATGCTGGAGATGAGCGAGTACGATCACCTAATTATGATCGGTTCGGATATGCGCATTCGCTTAGCGGAGGCTATTATAGGGGATAAAGTGGTGGGGGTCTTGATTGGCGAATCGCCCATCGAAGAAGATTTTTACTTGAGTCCCCAAAAACTGAAGAATCTCATTATATCAACTAAAGGGGAGTAACGATGAGACGGATAGTGAGTGTTAGTATTGGCTCGTCTCAAAGGGACAGCAAAGCTGTTGTCACCGTCTGCGGTGAAGAGTTCTCCGTGGAGAGAATTGGGACCGATGGCGATATGCAAAAGGCTATAGCCCTCATCAAGGAACTCGATGGCAAGGTGGCGGCCTTTGGCATGGGAGGTATTGATCTGTACCTTCAAGGTGGTAAGCGGCGCTATATTCTGCGTGAAGCGAAACAGATTTATCGGGCAGCGCAGAAAACACCTATGGTGGATGGCACTGGGCTGAAGAATACTCTAGAACGCAGGACGATTCAAAACCTAGCAGCAGAGGACGCCGGGATGTTCCAAGGTAAACACGTTCTTCTCACCTGTGCTGTTGATCGTTTTGGCATGGCCCAGGCCTTACAGGATACGGGGAGTGAGGTCTTGTATGGGGATGTCATGTTTGCGTTAGGCATTGCAGTGCCGATTTATAGGCTCAGCATGCTGCAGACGGTGGTCTCATTGATCGCTCCATTAGTTGTCCAGCTTCCCTTTACCTGGCTGTATCCCACTGGTGCGAAACAGGAGCACGCCCCTGATAAGAATAAGTATGCGAAGTACTATGCTTGGGCGGATGTGATTGCCGGCGATTATCACATGATTCGCAAGTACATGCCTGATGACTTATCTGGAAAAACCCTGATCACCAATACCATCACTCCTGAGGATGTGGATTTTTTACGAGAACGCCATGTCAGAGAACTAATTACTACGACTCCCAATATCGGAGGTCGATCCTTTGGAACGAATGTTATGGAGGCCCTCTTGGTAGCCTTGCTAGATAAGCCCCTGGCTGAGATCACACCGGCCGATTATAATCGGATGCTTGATAAGATTCGTTTTGTGCCCCGCAGGGAGCTGCTTACTACCGCTTAGATGCTGGGGTTGGTACACCTTCGCGATTTCCAAAAACCACATTATTAAAAGGGATTGTCCCATTCTTGACATCCCTTTTTTTGTTACTTATAATAGATGGAGCATTGAGAAAGATCTATTCACGCTAATGTCTATACCCTTGTGTGAAATGCGGACTATAAAGGAGACTGAGAGTATGGTTGACAAAGAAGTATTGCTAACACCGGAGGGTTTAAGAAAGCTAGAAGATGAACTAGACATATTGAAAAGTGTTAAGCGGCGAGAAGTCGCGGAGCGAATTGGTGCGGCCTTGGATTTCGGAGATATTTCGGAGAACTCGGAGTATGACGATGCCAAGAACGAGCAGGCATTTATTGAAGGTAGAATTCTAACCCTAGAGAAACTCCTGCGCAATGCTCGGCTGATCGAGAATGATGAAAACGACGATGAAACAATTGTCTCTTTAGGCAAGACGATTACATTGAAGGATTTGGAGACATCAGATATCCTAGAGTACAGGCTCGTGGGCTCAGCTGAAGCAGATCCAGCAGAGTCGAAGATCAGTAATGAATCTCCGGTGGGCCAGGCTATTATGGGAAAATCCAGCGGGACGATTGTGGAGGTGGAGGTCCTAGACGGAACTCTGCAGTATGAAATCGTCAAGGTCGCCAGATAAAACGGGAGGTAACCACGGTGAACGAGCAACACATGGATTATACAGAGGATAAGGAAGAACTAAATGAACTTCTGCAAGTGCGCCGAGATAAGCTACAGGGCCTCTATGATCTAGGCATTGATCCTTTTGGCGAGAAGTTTGAACGCACTCATACTGCTCAGGAAATCTTGGATCGCTTTGACGTCTTAGAGAACGAGGAAACCAAGATTTCGGGTCGCATCATGTCAATGCGGTCCCATGGCAAGGCAAGTTTTGCGGACCTTATGGATCATACCGGTCGTGTACAGCTTTACTTCCGAGTCAATACCCTCGGTGAAGAAGGATATGCCCTGCTAGAAAAACTGGATATCGGTGACATAGTGGGCATCACCGGAAAGATTTTCCGTACTCGGCGGGGTGAAATTAGTGTAGAAGTTCTAGATATCAAGTTCCTCTCCAAGTCCCTCAGGCCACTACCGGCGAAATGGCATGGGTTAAAGGATGTAGACTTGCGTTATCGCCAGCGTTATGTGGATTTGATTGTCAATCCTGGTGTGCGAGAGGTCTTTGAGACACGGAGCAAGATTATTCAGATCATCCGTAACTTTCTGTCTGACCGTGGTTATATTGAGGTTGAAACCCCGATGCTACACGTGATCGCTGGGGGAGCAAGTGCTCGTCCCTTTACAACACATCACAATGCGCTGGATATGGATCTTTATCTAAGAATTGCTCCAGAGTTGTATCTGAAGCGGTTGCTTGTTGGTGGCTTTGATCGTGTTTTTGAGATGGGCAAGATGTTTCGCAACGAAGGGATTTCCACCAAGCACAATCCAGAGTTCACTATGTGTGAGTTGTACATGGCTTACGGAGACGCCAGCGATATGATGAGCATTACCGAAGAGATCTATGCTCATATCGCGCGAGAATTGGTGGGATCCACGAAAATTACATTCCAAGGCCAAGAAATTGATTTAACGCCTCCCTGGCCACGCAAGCCAATGCTTGATGTGATAGCAGAACACTCTGGTGTAGATCTACGAGGCCTGAATGACGTCCAAGCGCGACAAGCAGCGAAAGACAGGGGTCTAGATGTTGAACCTAACGCGACATATTCTCAGGTACTCGACGAGTTCTTTGATGCTTTCGTGGAGCCGAAGTTGGTTCAGCCGGTCTTCATTACAGATCACCCTGTGGAAGTAAGCCCTCTCGCCAAGCGGAAGAAGGACAATCCCAGCTTGACTGACCGCTTCGAACCGTTTATCGTTACTTGGGAGGTAGCCAATGGCTTCACTGAACTAAACGATCCTATCGATCAAGATCAGCGCTTTCGGCAGCAAATGGCGCAGCGTGATCAAGGTGACGATGAGGCTCATATGATGGACGAAGACTATGTTCGTGCCCTAGAATACGGTATGCCGCCCGCAGGAGGCCTCGGTTTGGGCATTGATAGGATGGTCATGCTATTCACGGACTCCCCATCTATCCGCGATGTTCTCTTGTTCCCACACATGCGTCCGCGGTCATAGTACGATATTAAGCTCAGAACCTGTCTTCTTTGATTTCTGTATCCGCAGAAACCCATTGGAGGCAGGTTTTTCTTTATATCAGTTTCGATTTCATCGAAAAACGACGAAAATGGGGGATAACAAGAGATACCAGGGCGCATTGGTCAAAAACAGCGAATTAGGACTCTTGATTGGTGGTGGGATCGGTGGTATATTGATTAAGGCGTCGGGCACCACAGTCACGTGCCAGACCCGAAAAGCCTTGCTTTCGAAGG
>CAZAJB010000156.1:2325-4535 GCA_964485345.1 uncultured Clostridiaceae bacterium | reverse complement strand
ATACCCAACTGCCTGTGTGCGTTTAGTGCCATAATGTTGTTGTTAATTCTCATTACATTTACCTCCTTGTGGTAAATAGATATTTTTTTAGGAACATCCTTGTCCCTATGGACTACAACCGAGGTGATCACGCTCAATTGTGGTCCGGTATAATAAGCCTTGGCCTCTGGCTTACTACCCTTGTTACTATTAATATCGTCTTTGCTAAGGAATACTTTAGCCCCTTTTTGAGACTTTTTTTAGGTTCTTTAGAGTGAATCTAGTACCCCTTCATAGAGCTCCTTATACTTTATGGCACTTTGCTTCCAGCTAAAATCAGCCCGCATCGCTCTGCCTACCATCCGCTTCCAAGCACCATCTTTCTCCGTTTCATAGAGATTGACAGCCCTTCGTACTGTATCAAGAAGCTCATGGGCATTGTAATTGGCAAAGCTAAAGCCCAGGCCTTGATCTGTTGCTTGGTTATAAGGCTCCACCGTATCCTTCAGTCCCCCCGTCTCCCGGACAATAGGCAGTGACCCATAGCGCATGGCAATCAACTGACCTAGGCCACAGGGTTCAAAGAGAGAAGGCATCAAGAAAAGATCCGAGGCGGCATAGATCTTGTGGGCTAGAATGTTCTCGAACTTGATATTCGCACTCACTTTTTCCGGAGCAATCCCGGCAACATGCTGAAACATCTGCTCAAACTCTGTCTCTCCCGTTCCTAACACAACGAGCTGCAAATCCAATGTAAGGATCTCGTTTAGGACATGCGACACCAAGTCCAGGCCCTTCTGTCTCGCCAGACGGGTAACCATACCCAGCATAGGGACGTTCGCATCCCGTTTGAGACCAAGCTCCTCCTGGAGAGCCAACTTATTCTCTTCCTTCCGCTTCAGCGAACGCCAACTGTAGTTCTTGGTTAAGTAGAGATCCGTCTGGGGATTCCACTCCCTCATGTCAATTCCATTGATAATCCCGCTGACAAAGGACTGCCTCCTCGCCAGCACACCTTCTAGATCCGCCCCATAAAAGGGCGTCTGGATCTCCTTCGCATAGGTCGGGCTCACTGTTGTCAGGGCATTGGCATAATTTAGGCCGCCCTTCATAAAGTTCACCTGATCGTGGTACTCCACACCATTCACATTAAAATGCTCCCAGCCCAAGCCCAAAAGATCCCCTAAGACACTCTTAGGAAAAACGCCCTGGTACTGCAGATTATGGATGGTGTAGACTGTCTTCACTTTACTGTAGAACTCCTGGTTTCTGTACTGCGTCAAGAGAACGGGGATCATCCCTGCATGCCAATCATGGCAGTGAATCAGATCCGGCTTAAAATCCAGCGAAGGCAACGCCTCCAAGATGGCTCGATTGAAAAAGGAAAAACGTTCGCCATCATCAAAAAACCCATAGGTGCCAGGACGCTTGAAGTGCGACTCATTGTCGATGAAGTAATAGACAACACCCTCATACTCCAGTTTCAGCACACCGCAATACTGGTTGCGCCAACCCACCTGAACAGACAAACGATGCACCAGTTCCATCTCTTGTTCATACTGGGGGGGTGTATCGCCGTACTTCGGTAAAACCACCCGTACATTCAGCCCAGCCCGCCTAAGTTCCTTGGGCAAAGCTCCAATCACATCGGCCAGGCCACCCGTCTTGGAAAAGGGAACACCCTCAGCAGCAACAAAGAGTACGTTCACGTCATCCCCTCCTTACCCTCACACCTTGGCCAGCTTGGCAATGACCATGGGAAAACTCGGATCGCCAGCTAACGTCTTACCGGCAGAAATGGTGACATCCTTATCTAAGATCACATTCCTCAGGCTCACGCCAGGACCTAACTTGGCCTTCTGCATCACAATAGAATCCTTGATCACAACCCCAGGTCCAACCTCCACACCCCGAAAGAGGATACTGTTTTCCACCGTACCTTCAATCGTACAGCCTGTGGCAATCAGCGAATTGGAGACCTGCGAACCCTCTAAATAACGGACGGGCGCCTCATGCTTCACCTTGGTATTAACCAAGCCGTGGCTGTAGAAAAGATCCTGCCAGACTTCGGGCCGCAAAAGATCCATACTATGCTGGTAATAACTCTTCAGGGAGTTTATCGCCCCTACATAACCGGCATGTTCATAGCCATAGATCTTCAGTTCACCCAGGCGGGGCATGATAGCTTCCGTAAAGAGATCCCTCTTTTGCCTGGCACTGTAATGATCCAC
>CAZAJB010000156.1:0-2225 GCA_964485345.1 uncultured Clostridiaceae bacterium | reverse complement strand
CAGCCAGAAAAGACAGCATACTCCTGGCGACTCTTCTCTAAATAGCCCCGATTGTGCCGCAGGTTGATCAAATTACTACTAATTCCCTCGCCGCTATCGGTCCGCAAAGGTGCCGGTAGAAGAAACATACCATCCCGTTGCCGGTTGAGATCCCATTCCTTGCCGTCCTTGATATGATCCAAGAGGGGACCGTACCTGTCGTTGAGCAAAATTCCCACATTGCGAATGCCGGCATTGACCATATTGCTCAAGGTAAAATCGATCACACGATAGCGTCCCCCAAAGGGCACAGCCCCTAAGGTGCGATGGATGGTGAGCTCCCCTAGGCTTTCGGTAGGTTCAGACAAATCAATAATGCCAAGTAAGTTTCTCATGTTCTATCCCCCCCTTTAAGAGATCCGTTCTTCAGGAAATTCTGGCCACTCCGCCACACTCAAGACCGTGCCCTCCACAATCCGCATCGCAGCTGGCACTGTCACATTATCCTCGATCACCGTAATACCGTTCTCGTTGACTGTCTCAACCCTCTCTCCGGGCCGAGCAGGAACTCCAATCTTGGCCCCCGCCTCGATCACAGTATTCTCACCCACAATCGCCTTGTGGACGATGGCGCCCTTGCCTATCTTAACACCTGGCATAATCACCGAATCGGTCACCTCAGCACCTTCCGCAATCTGGGTGCCAGTGAAAATCACAGAATGGTGTACCCGGCCCAAAACCATGCAGCCATCACTTAAGAGAGAACCTTGCACATCGGCCCTAGGCCCCACAAACTGCGGTGGATGAGCTTGATTGAGCGAAAAGATCTTCCACTTGGTGTCATTCAGTTTCAGATCAGGATTCTTGGCGATCAGATCCATATTCGCTTCCCACAGGGAGTCCACGGTCCCCACATCCTTCCAATAATCCTGGAAGGCATAGGCATAGAGGGGTTCACCCGCGGCAAGCATGGCGGGGATCACATTCTTACCGAAGTCATTGCTAGAATTTGGATCCGCCTCGTCCGCTTCGAGATAGGACTTAAGTTCTTTCCAGCTGAAGATGTAAACTCCCATCGAGGCCAAATTACTCTTGGCCACCTTGGGCTTTTCTTGAAACTCCACAATGCATCCCTGCTCATCAGTTCGCATCACCCCAAAACGCTGGGTTTCTTCCCAGGGTACCGGAATCACGGCAATGGTCACCACTGCACCCTTTTTCTTGTGGTAACTGAGCATCTTACTATAATCCATCTTGTAGATATGATCGCCCGAGAGAATCAGGACATATTCGGGATCCTGCTGGGCGATGAAATCAAGATTCTGGTAGACGGCATTGGCCGTTCCCTTGTACCACTCGGCGCCCTGGTCTCTCACATAGGGAGGCAAGACAGATACCCCGCCGCCACTACGGTCTAAATCCCAGGCACTACCAATTCCAATGTAGGAATTGAGGGTAAGTGGCTGATACTGCGTCAACACGCCGACCGAATCGATACCCGAATTCGAGCAGTTGCTTAAGGTAAAATCGATAATCCGATACTTGCCCCCAAAGGGCACAGCGGGCTTGGCCAGTTTCTTGGTGAGAATCCCCAGACGACTGCCTTGACCGCCTGCTAAAAGCATGGCTACAAGTTCCTTTTTCTGCATGATTACCCCTCCCAGTTCAAATTTGTTCCCTTACCCTACGTAAAAAGATGGTGGCCAGCGGTGGTAAGTTAAGCTCCACAGAATACTTCTGTCCATGCCAGGGCAGTTCATCTACCTTGATGGACCCCTGGTTTCCCTGGCCAGAACCCCCCCAGCTTGGGTCATCACTGTTAAAGACTTCCAGATACTCTCCGCCTTCGGGCAGCCCAATCCGGTACTTCTCCCGCACCACAGGTGTAAAGTTGACAACCACAACGAGTACATCCTCCGTGTCCTTGGCCCTCCTCAGGAAGGACAAGACGCTCTGCTCACTATCATTGGCGTCAATCCAGGCAAAACCAGACCAGCTCTGATCAAGCTCCCAGAGACTGGGGTTTTCCCTATAAAAGTGGTTTAAGGCCTTGTTATATTCCGCAAGCTTTTGGTGCATGGGATAGTCTAAGAGATGCCAATCGAGATCTTCATCGTAGCGCCACTCAATAAACTGACCAAACTCATAGCCCATAAAGAGCAACTTCTTACCTGGATGTCCCATCATATAGCCTAAGAAGGCCCTGAGATTGGCAAACTTCTGCCAATAATCCCCCGGCATCTTAT
>CAZAJB010000155.1:0-4545 GCA_964485345.1 uncultured Clostridiaceae bacterium | reverse complement strand
GGTTCCCGGATACTACCTACAATGTCATTGCCGTCAACACGAAGAACATGGTCACAGTGACAAAGCTCTTCCCCTCTATGCCTACAGTAAGACAGATTATGCGCTGGGCCGTTAGCAATTCTGCTGCGGCTCTTTTTGTTTGCCGGAGCTCCACAGGTGCACCCTTCATTACCTACGAAGAGGAACGATTTATGGTGGAGCTTTCCGATGCTGGCGACGTTGTTGGCATTGACCTTCTTGACTACATGGTCATGGGCGCATGTAACTATTCAAGTGGGAGAGTCGACAACATCTTGTAAGGCTCTAGGAAAAAAATACAGCCCTCAGTAAAATGGGGGCTGTGCTGCACTTATCTACACTTATCTTCTTACTGCAACATCCGGCAGAAATCGTTATCCGATAACTCCACGGCTAATCAGATCATTCATCCAGATCCATAACCTGGTCAATTGACTTATGCCCAAAATCTAGTCTGTAATCTATTGGAACTGCTCGTACTAGGCCTTGCTCCGCCTTTTCATTTACGTTTTCAATAACAAAGATGACAGTCTTTTCAGCCGTAAAATAGACCCTATAGATCGAATAATAACGCCCATGTTGCGTCGCAGCGACCCACTCATTGCGCGTCAAGTTCACGGTGTCGTACCAGTTAGGATCCTGCGTATCCGGAATCGTCACTCGCTTTGTCGCTTTAACCTCTATGTACTTAACAAAATCGGAGTCCAGGCCATCCTTCGCCACAACAGATTGTATATCGTATCCAAGCCCTTTTGTCTTTCCTAGCAAAAGTACCTTTGTGGCCAGTCGAGGATTGTATGCACGTACACGTTCAACTTCATAGGCAAACACGACTCGTTCCCCTTCGTCACCTAGCTCCACCGTAGTTGGTTTAGAGGGTTCCGGCAGGTTCTTTATTAGGTTGTCTAGTTTCGTAGAAAACCGATTAGCTCCATCGCTGAGGGAACCATAGTACTCCTGCCAGTCTCGGTAAAATTTCTTAACTGAAATAGGATCAGCGAAGTCATAACTGTAGGCGTCGAAAGGCAACGGCTTATCCCAAAACTCAGCAAAGTACATAAGGGTCTCCTTTTCCCTCATGTTTAGAGAGACAACTTCCGAATCTACCTTGATGAGATTTGCCAATTCCAAAAGGTTAAGCTGCTCCCGGATGTGTTGCCTATTATAGGAAGCTTGATGATAGTCATCAGCCCGCACTTCTCTAACAGTGCCAGCCTTCTTGTCGGCCTTTAGTCGTGCCAAGACCATCTCAGGACGTACTCTTCCCTGGAGAACGTGAAGCGAGTTAAGTATGTAATATCCCACATCGCTTTGGGTCACTTCCACTCCTTCAATGCTGGAAAGGAGGAGAAATCGAATAAGGTATGGAAACTGTCGAAGCCTGATACCATGCGACAGCCTGTCTTTCACTGTCGCCGGCTTGTCCATTCCATTTGGGAACTGAAACTTGAAGCATACATCCTTAAAAAAAGCCGGTTGATCATTGTCCTCCAAGAATTTTCTGGTCCGATCGGTCGGAGAGATCGTGCCACTTTCGTCAGAATGAAACATTCCAAAAAGCTTCCCCGCAATCTCTGTCCGGTGATTGTTCAGAGTCTTTTCTTTTGCACCCATTAGTATTCTGTTTAGACGTTCATTAAATTGCTCATGGAAGGACTCACTAGTAGTTGGGCATAGCTCATCAATTAAGCTCGCATATGCAGCTAATAAGTCATCCATCGCATTTTTCGCTCTACCGCGGATTATTGTGCACCTATACTGAACCTCGGGATCATAGTCCATCAGAATATCCCCCTCTCGTACCAATATGGGAGCTTGACTAGCCTCGCTACTCATTAACCAATCTCAAGACTATCGACGACTTCTCCAGAAGTAGCAAATTGTTCGACTAAGGCTCTGCCTAAGTGCCACATTAACACAGGGGGAATGGCATTGCCAATCTGTCTATACGCATCCCCTTCCGATCCGACAAATCTAAATGATTCTGGAAATGATTGAATTCTAGCTGCTTCCCGAGGTGTAAACCTACGATACAATTCTTGCTCAGGTTCGACTAAGAGAACAGGATCTCTAGAGTTTAGGCTTACCTTTGCCAAATGACTTGTTATGGTCAAGCAAGGTTGATCGAGATCTTGCCACAATCCTCTCTTCATGTTTTTCTTAGCGTTTTTCATCCCCTGCACCGCTCGCTTCGAGAAGTAGTATTTGGGGTCTTCAGGAACTAGATTTTTTATCACCTTCCGCAAAGGAACCCACCCTGGCTTATCATCTTCCTCATTAGAATGGGTATTTTCGGGAAATAAAAACTCTCCCCTAAGATCATCTCGAACACCAACGATGAATACTCTTTCCCGCTTTTGAGGTACGCCAAAATCAGCTGCGTTCAGCAACTCATAAGACAGTGTATACCCACTTTTCCTAAACTCTTCGCAAACCCTACGGAAAATAGCACCCTTCTTCAGCGTCAAAAAGCCTCGAACGTTTTCCGCAATGAAATAGCTAGGCCTCTTAACACGCAGTACACGTACCATTTCTTTATACAAATTTGACCGCTCGTCATACGGATCTTTGGTAGGATTTACGGTGCTAAACGATTGACATGGAAACCCACCAACTAATAAGTCATGTTCAGGTATGTCTGCTGCATCCACTTCGCGTATATCTCCGCACACTGTATGGCTGCTGCCGAAGTTCTCCTCATAAGTATTAAGGGCTTTCCGATCAATATCTGTGGCGTACACAATTTCAAAAGGTAGAACATCGTAGTATCGATCAATAAATGTAAATCCCCCTACTAATCCTTGATCGCCCCCACCACATCCTGCGAATAGCGAGGCAACTTTAATCATTCTTATCGCTCCTTTGCTCAATAATGCCGTCATCTAGATGACCTGGTCGCGAATTCGTTTAGCATTCGCACATATCTGCACCAAGATTTGCTCCGCCAATACTCTAGCTAGAAGAGGCGGGACTGCGTTTCCAACTTGTCTAAGCTGACTTGTCTTTGTTCCATAAAACAAAAATTTATCTGGAAACGACTGAATGCGAGCAGATTCTCTTACGGTTGGAACTCTATCGGCCAAATAGTGAAAGTGATGATTGTGCCCTGTATCGATAGTAAATGATGGCTTGTTGCTATTCATCCTCGTCCAAGCGATGTTGACTTTTCTAGTATCCCGAAGCTCAACAGGAAGATCCTTATAGTTTCCTCCATCAGGAACTAAGGCAATTATCTCCCGAGTCCTAGGTCTATGGATGGTGGCTATGTGGTTGTATACCAAACAAGACCCATCCCTCATGCTTTTCTGGTAGTCATTTTGTGGACTCATCGCGTAATCAACGCCTTCCCCACCCGGAAGGTTATCATTTAATAGGGGAAGATCACTAATCGCCTCTTTCGAGGTAATATATGGTATCCGTCCGTCGCCATGACTTGCCGGGGGGAAGGTAAATTCATAGTGAGAATCCCGAAAATTCTCCTGCGATAATCCAACAATGAACACCCTCCTTCGGGCTTGCGGAACACCATAATCTGCCGCATTCAAAATTGCATAGCTCAAGGTGTAGCCGATATCACTAAATCCATTGATAATCTCACTCCTAAATCGACCTCCAAAGAGCTTTAGCATTCCGGGAACATTCTCCATGACAAAAGCCTGGGGCTTAACATAATCCACCATATCAACAAAAGCTCTGTATAGCTTATTTCGGGGATCATTCATGAATCGATGCCCAGAAAGTGAGAATCCCTGACACGGAGGTCCACCGATGATCACATCAATGTCATTCACATCCAAACCCAATTCTTGGATAACTTCTCTAGGAGTTGCTTCAGATAGATCTCGCTGTAAGATAGCAACACTCGCAAAATTACGCTGGTACGTATGGAGCGCATCTTCCCAAATATCGACCGCTCCCATGATATTGAGACCTGCCATGTCAAATCCTAATGAAAAGCCGCCACACCCACAAAATAGATCCAATACATTCAATCGCTTATCCATATCTAACTCCTTATCATACAAAGAGAACGCACGTTCCCTTTCCTGTAACTATATCATTTTTTGCGAACATTTGCAAGGACGAGAGAGCCAACATCAGCTTTAGTAGGCTGTTTTCCAAAGTGTAAAGATAGGAGCTACGGCAGATGATACCGAGTTAGCAACCTTCTTGGTTCTTCCCGCTCCGATTCCAATGTAGTTCACAAGGCTCCTTAGAAATCCCGAGGAATCCTTTGATGATGACCCATTTGTCCTTATTCTACTTTGGGTCTTGTTCCCCTTGTTTTTTGTAAAGCCTAGTGGTTCTAGGACGAAGATCATCTGCGAAAAGTTGCCCAGTGGGCCCAAGATGGACTACTCGAACAAGAGGTTAATCGGGTCAAAGCTGTTAAACGTGAGGAGCTTAAAATGAACATTCAAATCGCCCTTAACTCAAACGATGAAGAAGCTTTAGTCGATGTGATTCTAAATCTTTTAGTATTTTGTTGATGTACCGACTTGGAGCTGCCCCTGATAATTTCTGATT
>CAZAJB010000154.1:0-4574 GCA_964485345.1 uncultured Clostridiaceae bacterium | reverse complement strand
GATCAGCACTCCGGTCAAGATTGGACTGTCTTTTACCACCAGCATCACCCCATGTACAAGTACTATGCCCAAATACTGACAGCTTATCCTGATGGGATGGATCTAGAATTTGTCGACGACCCACCACTCAACCTAATTGTAGCTTCTCCCAACTATGAGGTTGATAATGGGGTTTTCTGATCCCCAAGGCACACCTTCCTCCAACCAGAATACTATACAAGGTAAATGAAGGGGGAATTGATATGTCCAAAAAAGCATGGGCGTTACTATTGATCTGCGTCGGCATCGTAGCTGTGCTCCTAGGTGCCACGGCCTCTGCCCAAGAGCTGCAAAAGGTACGTCTCTCTGAAGTAGTACGGTCTGTCTTCTACGCTCCGCAGTATGTGGCCATTTCACAAGGATTCTTTGAAGAGCAGGGGTTATCCGTTGACCTCAGCACCGCCTGGGGGGCAGACAAAGGGGCGGCCGCCCTGATCTCAGGCTCGGTAGATGTGGGGTTCTTCGGACCAGAGGCCACAGTCTACATCTATAGCCAAGGCGCCGAAGACCACCTCGTGGGCTTTGCCCAGCTCACTGCCAGAGACGGGTCTTTTTTCTTAACCCGGGATGTTGATGAAGAGTTTGCCTGGGAAAATGTGCGGGGCAAGACCATTGTGGGAGCTCGCGTCGGCGGAGTTCCTCAAATGGCCTTGGAGTGGGTACTGAAAAAGCATGGTATTGAACCCTTTGTCGATGTTGAGGTGATTACCAGTCTAGCCTTTGAGGCGGCAGTTGGCGCTTTTGAAGCAGGCATGGGCGATTATATAGCCCAGTTCGAACCAGCCCTCAGTGAAATCGAAGCGCGGAATAGAGGCAAGATTGTGGCCTCCATTGGCGCTGAGGCAGGACCTATGAGTTATACCGTCTACCACGCTAGAAAAAGCGTACTAGAAGAAAACCCCGACCTTTTTGTTCGCTTTACCAGAGCTATTCACCAGGGGCAACTGTGGGTTTCTAGCCACAGTGCCGAAGAAGTAGCCGAAGTGATTGCACCCTTCTTTCCTCTGATCGATCTCGAGATTTTGGCCAAGAGTATGGGCCTGTATCAAAGCATTGACGCTTGGCCCCCTACACCTATCATCTCCGAAGAGCACTTCTCGCACTTGCAAGAGATTATGATTGAAGCAGGGGAACTCGCCGAGATGGTTCCCTTCTCGGTCCTGATGCAAAATACAATTGCCAAATCTGTCGTAGAAGAACTCGAATAATCACTCGATCTGCTTAAAGGGGGGAAGAATGTGGCTCGTGTGGATTTAAGCAACGTAGATTTGCACTATCATACCGAGGCGGGCGAAGTGGTCGCGCTGAAAGATGTGAACTTGACCGTCCAGGATCAGGAATTCGTAGCTATCGTAGGGCAAAGTGGCTGCGGCAAGAGCACCCTGCTTTCCCTCGTAAGCGGACTCCTAAAGCCCACGCGGGGAGTCGTCACTATCGATGATAGTCCAGTCCAGGGCACCAGCAAACGAGTTGGCTACATGCTGCAACAAGACTATCTCTATGAGTGGCGTACAATTCTGGATAACGCACTCTTGGGTTTGGAGATTCGCAAGGAAAGGACACCAGAAGCCGTCCGTGCGGTCCAGGAAATGTTGAAGACCTATGGGCTTGGCGGGTTTGAGTCTTACTATCCTTCGCAATTGAGCGGAGGTATGCGCCAGCGGGTAGCCCTGATTCGTACCCTCGCCACAAAGCCTGATGTCTTGCTTCTAGACGAACCGTTTTCTGCTTTAGATTATCAGAATCGCCTCTCGGTAGGGGAAGAGGTTGTGAAAATCCTCCGAGATCGCAAAAAAACCGTCTTGATGGTTACCCACGATATCCCTGAGGCGGTCAGCATGGCCAATCGAGTCGTCGTTATGACGCCGAGGCCCGGAACCATCCGCAGCGTTCATCCCATTAAAATGTGTAACGAGGGGTTATCGCCTCTGCAAACCCGAGAGGCACCTGAATTTCGAGAATACTTCGGGGCCATTTGGAAGGAGCTAAACGAAGATGCCGGGTAACGAACACTCGCTAGAACATCAAAACTACTTGCGCAGTCGCCGTCTTCATGCCCTTCTGGTGCGCGGGGCACAGCTCTCCCTTGTGCTTGGATTTTTCGTACTCTGGGAAGTGGCAGCCTCTCGGGGCTGGATCAACGCCTTTATCTTCTCACAGCCTACACGAATTTGGGCAGCCACGTTGCGCTTGGCTAGAGAGGGAGAACTCTGGCGTCACTTAGGCTGGACCGTCTGGGAGACAGTACTAGGCTTTTCCATCGGTACAGCCGTGGGTATTCTGATTGCCATCTTACTCTGGTGGTCGACCTTTGTCTCTAAGGTGATGGACCCCTACATTGTGGTTCTCAACAGCATCCCCAAGGTAGCTCTCGGACCTATCTTCGTGGTCTGGCTCGGCACCACAATTACTGCTGTTGTCGCCATGGCCATTTCTGTTTCGATTATCGTGACGATCATGATGATGCACACGGGGTTCAAAGAGGTGGATCCTAACCAGATCAAACTGGTGCGGACCTTTGGAGGTACCAAGGGCCAGGTCCTCCGCAAAGTGGTCATCCCAGCCAGCGTTCCTACTATGATCGCAGCCCTTAAGGTAAACGTCGGTCTGTCCCTAGTCGGCACCATTGTGGGAGAATTCTTGGCCTCCAAGGCAGGCCTTGGTTATCTGATCATCTATGGTGGCCAGGTGTTTAACATGTCTCTTGTCATGGCCAGCATCTTACTGCTCCTGGTTGTCTCGGTCATTTTGTACTACGGAGTCACCATGCTCGAAGTAAGGGTGAGAAGGGGCGGAGCGTAGATCATTCCCCATCACCCATGTCCTGCCCCCGGCCAAACCCTGGGGCAGTTTTTTTGTTACTGGCCTCATGCAGGGATTTGATAGCTAAACTAGAATGCATGTACATTGACGTAAACGGGGTGGTTTTGATGATCCGAGTGGGAATCGTCGGTTACGGTACCATGGGACGGCTACATAGTGAGGCTATGCAAGAAATACCCGAATTTGAAATCGTGGCAGTGGCCGATTGTGACGCGGCAGGTCGAGCCAGGGCCCGCAAACAATGGGGCGTGCCTGTAGTTGGTAGCGTGGAAGAAATGCTGGAAAAATACGATGTAGATTTAGTGGACGTGTGTGTCCCTACCTTTCTCCACGAATCGGTGATGCTTAAGGTTATGGAAGGGGATAAGCACGTTTTTTGCGAAAAGCCCTTGGCCCGGACCCTAGCAGAGGGTCAACGTTTGATCGATCGGAGTGCGGGGTACCAGAAAAAAGTCGGTATCGGCCATGTAGTTCGTTTTACGCCCGCCTACCAGAGCATGCGCCAGAGCTTAGAGCAGGGGGAAATCGGCAAAGCCGGGGTTGTCCGCACCTTTAGGGGAGGATCTGAAAGTCCTGGGGGCTGGCAGAACTGGTTCGACGATTTTGATCGGAGCGGCGGTGTGATCCTCGACTTGATCAGCCATGATCTCGATCTGTGCCGTTGGCTTTTTGGTGAAGCGAAGAGGGTTTATGCCAAGACAACTCGCGGCCGCACTATAGAACGGCTTGAGCACGCCATGATTGTCCTTCGATTTGAGAGCGGAGTGATCGCCCATGTCGAAGGCAGCTGGACCAATTTTGAGGGAGAGTTCTACACCAAGGTAGAAATAGCCGGCACCAATGGCCTCATTTCCTACGATAGCCGCAAAGCGAAGCCTATCAAGACCATGACAGTGCCCGATGCCAAGATTCATATTGGGCCCATTGCCCGTAATCCCTACGTCCTAGAACTGAAGGATATGGCGGAGGCTATTATAAATGACAGACCTCCTTTGATCACCGCTCGTGATGCCTTTGGTACCTTGCAGTTGGCTCTCGCAGCCATTGAATCAGCCCGCACGGGTGAAGTTGTTGAATTGTAGGGGGGATACTCGTGATCGTTAAAATAGGAATTCTAAGCCTTGCACATATGCACGCCCGAAGTTATGCCCGGGCCCTAGATAGCCTGGCCGATTGCACCTTGGTCGGCGTTTATGATACCGATCCGGAGCGAGGGGCCCAGGGAGCCCAAGAACTAAACACTACGTTCTTTGCCGATCCCACAGAGCTTCTGGCCCAGGTCGACGCCGTAATTGTCTGTTCAGAGAACAATTTGCACCGAGAGTTGAGCGAGCTGGCGGCCGAACATGGATGCCATGTGCTCTGCGAAAAACCCATAGCTACAACCATGGAGGATGGCTTGGCCATCATCGAAGCCTGCCGGCGCCATCATGTCAAACTACAGATTGCTTTTCCGGTACGTTTTGTCACCCCGGTGAGGCGTGTGAAAGAGATGCTTGATCGAGGCGAAATTGGAGAGGTGCTAGCCATCTCTGGTACCAATCATGGCCAGATGCCTGGTGGTTGGTTCGTAGATCCCGTCCTTGCAGGTGGAGGAGCGGTCATGGATCACACCGTCCACGTTGTGGATTTGATTCGCTGGTTTTTAGGTAAAGAGTTTGTCTCGGTCTACGCAGAGGTCGATCAGATGCTCTGGGATGTAGATATCGATG